>JAJYNB010000371.1 GCA_021786555.1 Bacillota bacterium
CCCCATTCACTTAAGCCATGCAACAGGCCAAAAGCCGCCAGCAGTCTAAGGCTGTATGCTAGTTTAAAGCTGCTATAGCTGCGATATTGAAAGGCAATAGCTGTCCCCATGGTGTAAAAGGACAGCCCGTATAAGAAGTACAACGCCCTTAGATTCAGCATGTCGACCATGGCTTTAAACCCCGGTTTCAGTAATATTGCAGCAATTCAGATAATTTATATAAGGAAAGCCTCCATTTAACAGTGAGTTTATCTTTAATTATATATTTTTTGACAGATACTTTTCAATAGAAATATTGTTGCAATATTCAGCCTATTTAGAATCTACTGGGGTACAGCTTGGCTCTTTGCTCCTCCCACGCTAAGGTCAGCTTCTATACTGTCCATTTGCCTCTTGCTTGTGAACCCTTAAATAACTGACTACGACAACCAATAGGGTGACGGTTGCCGGGCTGAGCAGCACTATGGTGCTTAAACCCAAGGATTTGTCATCAGCCCAATACATCAAAGCTCCATAAGCTATACATAGCAAAGGAATCGACATGACTTTAACGACACGCCCCGCAGGGGTATACACCAGACCGGCAAGCACCTCGGACAGGATAAAAACGATAATGGCGATATTGGCCAGCAAGAGCAGCAACTCCATGCTTCTCACCTCCCTAAGCTCTAAATATCTTCTTCGCCTGTACTAGGTTCAACTGCACTTAGCAGCGATGATTTCCTTAAGGCCCTAAATGGTGCAAACACTTTATCGCTCACCCTTGCTCTTGGTATGTCAAGCAGCAACATGATGCTGATGACCATCAGTCCTATGCCGCCGGCGGTTACTTACCGCTGCCCTTCAGTTCCCATCTGGTGCTGAGTGGCGTCACGTTGCTATTCACGGTTTGCAGCTTCCGTTCCTCCAGCCATGGCGGAAGTATGCGTACCATGATTAATGTCATGACTACAGGAAATGCCAGAATCCCTAAGGCAGGAATAACACCTTCGTCGCTAAGCAAGGTCCAGTGGAATTGGGCGTAACCAGCAATGCTTTTTGAAATCAACTGCCCGCCGATTACTACATTAAAGCGCATCGCCAACACACCAATAAGCACCAGAACTCCACTTGCCACGGTCAATGTCTTTTTAACGCCATCGGACCAGCTCTTGGCGCGTCCAAAGGGCAGCAGCACCAGTGGTGTAAGAACTCCGAAGCCCATTTGAACTCCCAGATAAGTGACTGGTATTCCTTGTGTAATCAAGCCGCGCACCATATCCCATTCCGCTTTTCCTTCATACCCCATATGCAGCACTTCTAACAATTCAAGGGTAGTGGCAAAGATCAGGAAGGTCCACAAATACTTGTTCATAGCTACGAGACAAGGAATATCGATTTCTACCTTGCGTACCTTGCAGCTGATGGTATAAACGAGAATCAGCAAAGCAATGCCGGAAACAATGGCCGACAGCAGGAAGATTACCGGCATAAGAGGAGTACTCCACCATGGGTTGGCTTTGATGGAGCCGAAGATAAATCCCACGTAACCGTGTAGGAAACATGCTGAAGGTATACCCACAACTGCCAAAACGCTGACAACTTTATGGTCAGTGTGCAAGGCCTTAGGCGAGATGTCTTTCGCCCCCAGGGTCAGGAGGCTGTAAAACCGTCGTACAAAGCCCTTCTTCGTTTGGGAAAAGATCACCAAATCTTTACGGAACATGAACCAGGCTTCGAGCAGGCAAATGATCATGTAAAACGAGTAGATGTAGCCAAAGCCAGCCATAGCCGAAGTTAGATGGGGGGTAAACATGATGTTAAACGCTCTCAGGGGCTGCCCCAGGTGCAACAGCAGCGGCACAGGTGCGCCAAACAGAAATGCCAGGGCGCTGACCAGTGACAACCTGGACACTGGTTTCAAGTCCGATACCCCAAACACATGGTAGAGAGAAGACACAATAAACGCCCCCGCTACCAAGCCGGTTATATAGGGGTACAGAACAATAAACAAACCCCAGTTCACGTGTATTTCGTTCGGAAATACGAACCCGCCCATTATTCCACCACCTCGTCCAAATCGATATAGTAGACGTTAGGTTTTGTACCCATATCCGGTTTCAACACCCTGATACGGGCCTTTTTCTTGAGGACTGCCACCTGGCTGTTGGGATCCAGCTGGTTGCCAAATTTCCTGGCCCCCACCGGGCAGACCTCCACACAGGCTGGCTGCATCCCGTGCGAAATCCTGTGATAACACCAGGTGCATTTGTCAGCAACCTTAAGCACCGGATGTAGGAAACGGGCGCCGTAAGGACAGGACTGAATGCAGTAGCGGCAGCCGATACAGCGTTTCCGGTCCACCAGAACTACTCCGTCCCCAGTCCTATAGGTAGCACCTACGGGACACACCTGTACACAGGGAGGATTGTGACATTGGTTACAAAGCTTCGGCACGAAGAACTGTTTGTCCGGAGCCACATCCAACTGCTTGAAGTCCAGTCCCCCGTTGGGCGAATCGGTCCTGACCTCTTCATCCCCTGAATCATCGTTAAATACGAGATAACGCTCCACCCAGGTCCGGAATACTTCCTCATCTAATGGGACTTTATTTTCTAATTTGCATGCCTTGACGCACCTGGCGCAGCCGATACACTTTTGGGTATCTACCACAAAGCCCCACTCTTTTCCTGCCCACATCTGCTGCACAGCAGTCTCTTGCGAGGTACTCTGGCCGTCAGCGAACACAGCCTGTGCTGCTGCCAGACCACCGGCAGGGGCCACCACTCCGGCAGCCACGACTTTGGCAGCGGACATTAGGAAGTCACGGCGGCTTAGTCTTTCCTTCGTCACTGTCTTCCCCCCCCAATCTTAGCATACGGCTGATGCGGGTCGTGACATCTGACACAATCAAGTCCGCCGCTGTGTGAACCTACCTGGACCGTACGAATGTTGTCTTTCGACCTGCCTACCATTTCTCTGTGACAGGCTCCGCACAAGTCTACGTTGCCAGCCACTTTGGGGTGCGTTTGGTTGGGTTGTTTCACATGGGCCAGCATCGGCCCGTGACAGGACTGGCAGTCAAGCTGGTTGTGCTCTGCTTGAGCTGCCGCCTGTACTTCCTGCGCATGACATTGGGCGCAGACCTGGTTACCCGGGGCAAAAGTTTGATCCATGGAGACCCATTCTTCTACATTGTCACCGCGGTAGTACCCGTACTGGCCAAAGGATTTCGGCACCGACATTTGTCTTACAATTCCGAAAATTACCAATACACAGACGAGTACAACTCCTACGCGGAATCCCGCTTTTTGTGACCATCGGGTCTTTTGTCCTGGTTCTTCTTCCACAGTGCTCCCACCTCTTGTCGTGTGGCTCTAGCAGCTGCATTTAAATGTTCTGCAGGCCACGTATTTAGGTATGTAAATTGTTAGGGCTCCCAGGTGTGATTCTGTCTAACCGCCAGCCTTGCTATTAAACCAGTGACATTGGTTGCAGTAAATTTTAGGCACGTTCTCTCCAGGCTGTGGCTTGCTGACGTCATGGCAGGTCAGACAGTTCTCCATCCCTAGCTCGGCAGCCAGGCCAGGGTGGCTTGTTATCATTGACTTGCCGTGAAAAGCTGGTCTCTGCAGGTGGCAGCTGTAGCAAAATTGCTGGGAGCGGGCAAAATCTGCCGCCTTGTCTCCCGTGCTCGGCATGACAGAAGTAGGCAATCCAGGCGTGGCATGACAATTGACACATTGCTGTAATTCGTTATTGCGGGCGAATTTGCCATGTTCAGATTTCCAAGCTGGCTGGTCATGCGACGGCAGGGTTGGAATGCTGGTGTGACAGGCACCGCATTTTGTTGTTACATTTCTTTCTTTGTGACAGTTGAGACAAGTCCACATGCTAGGCTTAATGTAGTAATCAGTAACTACTTTTTGAGCAATCTCAGGCGTCCAGGCATCATAGTTTGCCGGGTCTGGCATTATGAAGGATAAGTCCCGTTCCGCAACTTTTGCGTGGGCTACTCCGAAATGGCATGTTACGCAGGTGACGCCGGCGTTTAGGTGAGTTTGGTGAGGAATTTTTAAGTCTCCGCCGGGAGACACCACCCGGTTAGCCGAGTGACATCTGAGACAAACCGAGTTGGGGACAGGATCACTGTGCTTAATCGGCTTTAGAAAAGAACCGGTTTTATGTTGGGCCGCATAATCTGCGTCTGTTTTGTTTATGTGACAAACAGTACAAGCGAACTTATCGTGGACAGAGACCTGCCAAGTCAAAACTTCTGGCCTCATCTCGTGACATTGGGCACATTCCCCAGCCTGACTGGAGACCGCGCCAGCATCGGGTGACGGCGCCATCTGTCTCCCCGGGGATGCGGCGAAGTGGCGCGTCGTCAGGATGGTGACCAAGAGCAAAACTCCTAGGATGACAACCAGTTTTGCCCAGTGTTTTCGCACCCTTCTCACCCCCTTGGGATGTTGTTATTTGCCACCAAGCCGACTGTATGGGATTTCATTCTTAATTATAGAGTTTCGGTTTAGATAAGAGTTCTGTCATCTGCCATAAAGTTATGGGCGAAGTGTCACGGGTCACTTGACCCTTTTTTCCTATTCACGTCACGGTCAAAAAAAAGAGTTCTCAGCGAACGCTAAAGAACTCTTTTTAACTGCTCAAAGTATTCAAAAGTCAGGAGTCAGAATTCAGAATACTTCGAGATGATAAACCGTTCTCTCATTCTGAATCCTGTCTCCTGACTCCTGAGTACTTTTGCGGTTTTTTACTGCAATACTTTTACCACATAATCATTCAGCAGTACGGAAACCACCGGTTTGCCGCTTTTTACTCTGGCCTCCAGCGGAATTTTTCCCAGATCAAGTTTGGTCAAATCACCTCTGGATTGGGTGATATACACAGGGCCTTCTCCGCTCACCAGCTTTATCCCGGCCAGAGCGCCGGTACCCTTCTTTTGATCCAATTTCAAGGCGGCTATCCCTTTGCCGGCCCTTCCCTGGGCTTTATACTCATCTACCGCACTCCGTTTGGCCCAACCGGTCTCCGTAACCGTAAGCACTTCACGCGTTTGCGGCTCCACTGTCTCCGCCCCGATTAGCACGTCGTCTGCCTCAAGGCTGACCCCTTTCACACCGCCTGACTTTCTCCCCTGCAGACTCACTTCACTCTCCGGGAAGCGGATGCACATGCCGCGGGCTGTTGCCAGGAACAAGTCCTTAGACCCGTCCGTCATAATTACGCTTAGGACTTCATCTGCGCCCTGCAGTACCATAGCGTCATGGGTTCTGGTACTGGCATACTCGCTGAGAGTGCTCCGCTTGACCTTGCCTTCTATAGTCACAAAGGTTAAAATCTGCCTCTCCTTGGCGAAGTCCGCCGGAATAATGCTGACTACCCGGTCATCCTCGGGCAGGGCAAACAGGTTGACTAAGGGCCTGCCCCTGTCTTTTGGCCCGCCTTCCGGCAACAGCTTGGCCCCAACCTGGTATACTGTGCCCTTTGCGGTGAACATCAGAAGAGTAGCCTGGTCATGGGTTTCCAGACGAAGCACAGGGTAATCGCCTTCTTTAAACGCCGACAGATCGACACGTTTTCCGTTCAGCGGGCAGCGTTTGATATACCCTTGGTCCGTCAACACCACCTGAATCTGCTGGCTGGCTTTCTGTACCTGGACCACAACTTCTTCCCCGGCTTCTGCGTCAAGTATCAGTGTTCGCCGCTCATCGCTGTGTTTGTCGGCTATTTCCCGTAGTTCCTTCTTGATAATCTCGTAAACTTTGTGCTCGTCGGCCAGGATTTCTTCCAGGGCGCCAATCAGCTTAAGGATATTCTGGTACTCACTGCGGATTCCTGCCAATTCCAAACCTGTCAAGTGCTGGAGTTTCATATCCAGGACAGCCTGGGCCTGGATTTCGCTGAAATCAAACCGCTCAATCAGCCCTGCCTTGGCTATGGACGGGGACTTGGCGGCACGGATAATGCGCAGGACTTCATCCAGGTTGTTGACCGCAATTACAAGCCCTTCCAGGATATGAGCCCGCTCCCGGGCTTTTTTCAGGTCGTATTCTGTGCGCTTGATTATAACTTCCTTGCGGTGGGCGATGAAATATCCTATCAGGTCTTTGAGCCCGAGCACCTGGGGAGTGCCGCCAGGGGTGATTACCAAATTT
>JAJYNB010000163.1 GCA_021786555.1 Bacillota bacterium
GCCCGGTCAGACCCTTCAAATTGTTAGAAAGCCAACACCACCTTTCACCCTTATATTTACAGACTTTTGCGAATTTGCTAACACTAACTTTGCCAATGGCAAAAAATGGCGGTCCAATGGCTTACAGTTTACATAATCACACTGCCTGATTTAGAATTCATATCCTTTCTTTACCCCGTCGCTCAACTTTCTAACCCAATACCCTGCCTAAATTGCCCTGATGCAAAAATGATTCAATCATCGCTGGAAGTGTGACTCCTGTAGAGCAAAAAGTAGGCGGCGCTTATCAACAATGTCAAAGCCAAGGCAGCGTAGAATCCCATCCGTTGATCTACTACCCCCAGGGAATAGATGAACAGCACCCCAATCACGCCCAAGGAGGCCCAGGTCGCCCAAGGGGCCCCAAAAGCCAGCGGAGATTCATAGCGCTCTATTCCGGCGCTTTTTTTTCGCCAGACCAAAAATGAAACCAGGATTGTCCCCCAGTTCAAAAAGGAAAAATAAGCCGACGCCGAAGTCAAGTATGCATAAACCTTGGACGGCAGAAAATAGGAAACTGTAACGGTAGCCAAAACACCAAGACCGGTGAGAACCAGACTACCATGAAATACCCCATTCCTGCCTTTGCGGGTAACAAAAACAGGGGCCTCGCGGGCTTCGCCAAGGGATACCAGCATTGTCATCGCCGCAAAAAAAGCTCCCACCATTACCGAAAATGCTGCCACAAGTATTATGGCATTCATAATCGAGGGCAAAACAGGCAAGTTAACCGCTTGCAGGGCAACAACGAATGGCGATTCTTGCACTGTAATGGTGGTCCAGGGCACCAGACTCATTATTACCAGCAGAGATGCGATGTAGAGCACAATCAAGGACACAACCACCCACAGCATGGCCCTGGGAATACTACGCTTGGGATCTTCCACTTCCGATGTAGCAAGGGCAACAACTGAGATTCCACCATAGGCAAAGATTACGATTAGCATTGACTCAGACCAACCGGCAATTCCTTTGGGAAACAACCCTCCACTCCCCAGCAGGGTTCCCAGTCCCACCGGACGGGTGGTAGACACAAACCCTGAGAAGGCCATTACTCCCAAGACTACGAACAGCGCCAAGGCGCACACCTTAACCACCGACATCAATGATTCAATTTTGCCAAACTTTTTCACACCGAAGGCGTTTAGAGCAATTACTATAGCAGAAAATATTATTGTTAGCAGCCAGACCGGAACATTTGGCAGCCATAACCTGGCGAATATTGCCATAGCGGTAGTTTCCGAGCCGATAGCTAAAATGGACGAAACCCAAAAAGCCCAGCCCAGGTAAAACCCCATATAGGACCCCAAGAATTCCTGGGCATAGACCCGAAAAGAGCCTCTGACCGGATGGTTGACGGACATGGAAGTCAATGCCCCTCCTACCTGGGCCATCAGCAACCCGCCCAGCAGGTAAGCAAAGATTACTCCTGGTCCAGCTTGATTGATTGGTAAACCTGAAGCCAGAAAAAAGCCAGCCCCGATTATACCTCCCAACCCTACCCAGACCAGGCCCGCCGTACTCAAACTATGCTTAGGCTGCTTGTTTCCATCGATAGTGTCCGTGGCCAATCTATCCCCATCGGTAACCCTGAAGATATTTTTTTGCTTAAGCAAGCAGTTCACCTTCCCAGTGTAAATTGCCAAGCCCTGGTCCCGGGCCAAGCAAACACTATTTTGCCACAAAACCTGCCTGCTTAAACAAAAAAATATGCCGGGTGGTATTATCCTCCCGGCTTATGAACAAAGGTCTTTCGACCGTAGCGCCTATTTTGTTTCAACAACGCCGCCTAACTCGCGGATCTTTTGCTCCAGTTCAGCAATCTCACTGTCATAGCGTTCCCGCAAAGCGATGACTTTCTTGGCTGAGATATGAACGCCCGTTTGACCCAAAGTAAATTGGCGTTCCTCAATCAGTTCCTCCAGTTCTTCCTTGAGTTTACTGATCTCCTCTTCTACCCCACTCATGGTTCAGACCTCCTTAGTCATTTGAGTTTTTTCTGACCCGGTTGAGCCCGTTGCAGGTTCAACCATGGTAATGGCGCCATGCATACAGACTTCCATACAAGTCTCGCATTCGGTACATTTATCGGGATTAACTTGTGCCAGGCTTAGTTCCATGGATATGGCCCCTTGGGGACATGCCCGCATGCAGCGTTGGCAGCCCCGGCACAATTTGTTTATGACAAATGCTGACATATACGACACTCCTTATAGTCTGATTCTGAAAGCCGCCTGGCTTTAAAAATCAGTAACTTCAGGTAAATCCTCTGCAGCGTCTTCTGGAGCCTGTTTTTCCAACTCGGACATTTTTATATTCCTGGGTTAGACTTTTGCTGCCGCATTTAGGACAGGTCAATTTATCTTTCTCTTTTATTGACACAAAGACTGAAAAGTTCTCCCCGCAGTCAGAGCATTTCAGATCATAATTCGGCATCAAAAGCCCCCCTTCTATTCGGGTTGGTTGAGCGCCAGGATCTCCTCTCTGAAATATGTCAAGCCCTGGGCCAGGATTCCCTTGATGGGACGGCAGTCCGGCGAGAGTACGGCTCCGTTCTTTTCTTTCGCCACAACTCCGCACCCGCCGCCACAAATCAAGCTCACATCGCACTCCCGGCATTCGGGAATGTTTAACACGTTACGCTTCTGCCATTCTCCGACTTCAGACTGGTCAAATGCAAAATTGGGATAAAAAGTGCCCAATTTGTATTCATCCCTGCCCGTGTTGGCGGTACAGCCGTAGATGCTGCCATACAGATCAAACACCCACTCCGTCTTACAAGCTGGACAAGTATCAAAGCTAGGCAAGTACAGCTCACCAGTTTGCACCAAGTGCTTAATCCCTTTGAATTCCGGCTGGTGAAACTTCTTTAGGACAGGATGCTGCTGACTCAATTCTACGACTTTGGCCCAGTGTTCCACCTGTCCCAACAAGTGAGAAGGAGATGCGTAGCACTCAAATAACTCGTAGTTGCGCCCAATTTGGGTCTTGAATTTTTCCGCCGGCAGGTCAAGCCAGCCCAGTCGCTCCAACTCTGAGGCCAACTCCACCAACCCGTCAAAATTTGTTTTGTCAACCACTGCCCTTAAGTTTACGGGAATACCTTGCCCAACCGCCTGGCCGATTCCATCCATAATCCGCTGAAAAGTAGGTTTCCCGTTGGCGGTGTGGCGGCGGGAATCATGCAGTTCCCTTGGACCATCGACCGTAATCTGGATTTCTTTTACCCTGGCTTGGGTCAAGACGGGCAAATAATCGGCTAAATCAAAACCGTTAGTCACAGCGGCGATCTCATAGTCACCCGCAGCCGCTTTCTTGACAATATAGTCAATAATCTCCCTCTGTTTGGGAGAGTTCACCAGCGGTTCTCCGCCAAACAGAGTGATAAAGGGCTTTTTGAAAGGGTACAAGTCCGGTAGGTAGTTGAAGAAAGCGTCAACCACCTCTCGGCTTATCAGTTCAGTCTTGTGCTTAATGCCCTTTTGAAAACAATAAACACAGTCCAAATTGCAATTGTAAGTGGGGATAAACAGAACCTGGGGAGCAGTGTCTGTCAAAGCGTCCTGAAACTCAACGAACTTCTTTTGTACCAGGTCATCTTCTTCCGCCCGGTCGGCAAACAAATACCCTCTGGACTTGAGGTAAGTTATGAGTTCGGAACCTTCCGCCGCCCTACCCTCGGCTAAATTTTGCAAGGTTTCTCTCTCGGCAGAGGTAGCCAGGTCGAAGGCTCCGCTGAGAGAATTCATGACTGCGTAGGGGTACTGCGAATCGCCCAAAGGCAAAATCAGGTTATACTTGCTGTAATACATTTTCCCCACCCTGTTTCTGGATTTAGGTCAGGCGGTAGGAAACCTACCGCCGTATAACCTTAGTCGTGGCAGCCGGAAATAATTTTTGAGGACTTGGAGCAGCATTGGGCCACTTGTAAGGCTGCGGTGCTGCAGCACGCCTTGTCATCTACCAGCCTTTCTTTTGTCACGGGACGCATAAACTCACCTCCTCTCATTTCTTGAATGCCCTGAGGGTACGGCTGATCAATCCATAACCTTTTTTCAGGTAATTGCGTTCCTTAAGAATTTCAACCTCCAAAAAACCGGCATTCCGAATTGCGGTAAAATATTCGTCGCTCGGAATTGCCCCGCCAAAACACGCCGCAATTTCTTCCGGGTCCGTGCTGATTTCTACAGGCAAAAGTTCCTGGGCCATGATGTCAGAAACCACGAAGCGCCCGCCGGGCCGTAATACACGGAAAATCTCGCCAAATACCTTTTCTTTGGCAGAGACATGGTTAATGGCACAGTTGCTGATGACTACATCGGCATAGTTTTCGGGGAAGGGTAAGCTGTCCAACTCCCCCTCCACAAAATCCACATTGGTCAGACCTTTAAGTGCGGCTTGCTCCCTGGCTGCCTGAACCATCTTGGGCGTAATATCCAGGCCAATGGCTTTCCCCTCCACAGCTTTCCGGGCTGCCAGCATTGTTTCAGCGCCCCGTCCACAGCCCAGGTCGATAATTATATCCCCAGGCTGCACCGCTGCGAAGTCCAGATTGCCGCCACAACTCAAGTTAACCGCTTCAGTCTCCTCGCTGTACCGTTCAATTATACTCAACTCAATACTCATTCTGACCATCACCACCTTTAAATCCGTCCGAAGGACAGCCGTGTTGCACAAAGCCGCTGTGGAAGATACAGACAAGGCTTGCCAACACATCGGACATCGGACTTCAGACCTCGGACCTCTATTTGGAGGCTTGGGCGTACTCCCGCGTGTGCAGGCTGGCCAAATAGCGCTCAGCGTTGATGCCGGCAATGGCTCCGTCGCTTGTAGCCGTTACCACCTGCCTGATCAGTTTGGAGCGCACATCGCCTGCTGCAAACACGCCCGGAATGTTGGTCTTTAAGTCTTCGTCCACTTCTATATATCCCCACTGGTTGGTTTTGACCTGTCCCTCAACCAGAGTAGTCCTGGGCTGCATACCAATATACACGAATACACCGTTCACAGGTATCTCACTCATCTGACCAGTTTTAACATTTTCCACAACCAATGCGCTCAAATGGGTTTCACCGACCACACCCCGCGGCTCGGAATTCCAAACCACGTCAATCTTCGGATTGGCCAGGGCTTCCTCCTGAGCGATTTTGGAGGCCTGAAAATTATCAAACTGGTGTACTATGGTGACGTGGGAAGCAAATTTGGTCAGGAAAACAGCCTCTTCAACGGCAGAATTCCCGCCGCCGACCACTATAACCTTTTGGTCCTGGTAGTTGGACCCGTCGCAGGTAGCGCAATAGTGAACACCCATACCGCGGAAATCGGCTTCCCTCTCTACCGGCAGGCGGCGTGATTCCGAACCCGTGGCTATAATCACCACAGGGGCGCTGTAGATAGTATCCTCGGTGGTAATAGTTTTAAGGTCTCCCCTAAGGTTAACCTCCATGACTTCCTTCAGGTCATCCACCCGGGTGCCAAAGCTCTTGGCCTGTTCAAGCATATTCTCCATCAACTGTTTGCCTGTAACTGTGCCAGGAGTTCCCGGATAATTGGCAATGTGGAAAGTGGTAGCAGCCTGACCGCCTGGCACACCCTCATCGATGACCACAGTGTTTTGCCGGGCCCGGGAGGCATAGATGGCAGCAGACAGGCCGGCGGGACCGCCGCCCAGGATGAGAACGTCGGCACTCACCTTGCTCAGTTTTACACTCTCTGGCGTAATGCCGAGAATCTTTTCAATCTCCAGCCGTAGTTGGGGTTTCTTAATATACCCATTGAATCTTGCACCAACTTCAGTACCCTTATGGAAAAACAATACTGTAGGGCTGCTTTTCACGCCTAAGCTTGCAGCCAGTTCTCTGTTTTGCTGCCTGAGTATCTTGACAAAGCGCATCTTGTTCCCGTACTTCTCCGCCAGTTTGTCAAAAATTGGGGCCAGGGCCGCACAAGGGGAGCATTCTTCAGAATAAAAGTCGAGAATCACCGGCTGGTCCCGCTCCAAAACATCTTTTTTGAAATTTTCCGCGTTGGAGTAAATGATATTTGCACTCATGAATGTCCACCTCGCCTAATGTT
>JAJYNB010000289.1 GCA_021786555.1 Bacillota bacterium
TTCCCGTTACCGGCCGTATCTGGCCCGCTATGTCTACCGCCTCAAGAAAAATAAGGAATAAGCCGCGGGTGGTGTTGGCAATAATAACAGGGAATGGCTTTTTTAGCCCTATCTTGCCAAACAAAGAGGTGAATCCCTAAAATGTTAAAAATCGGCAGACTGGGATCGGTTGGGATACTGGTCGCGGTACTGCTGCTCCTGGCCCAAGGCCAGGCTGTTGGTGAGTTTCCTGTATCCTTATCCGCCAGTGAGTACATCGTACAGGCTGGGGACAGTTTTTGGAGCATTGGACAGAGGTTTGGAGTAGACGCGGAGAATTTAGCGCAGGCTAATGAGATGGATTTGTCAGAACCTTTGGAGGTTGGTCAAAGTCTGGAGATTCCAGAAACTACTGCAAAAACGTATCAGGTAAAAGCGGGAGAAAACCTGTGGGCCATAGCAGGGCGCTATGGCATACCGGTAGGTACCCTGGTTAAGGCTAACAATGTAAGCAACCCCGATGACCTGCAGGTTGGACAGGTGCTGATGTTGCCGTCCCGTACCAGTATCAGCCGCGGGATGGCGGTTACCGGCGCTGCGTCAGGTTTTGCCTGGCCCATCACCGGACCTATCACCTCCCGTTTCGGGTGGCGTAACGGAGAATTGCACACCGGCATAGACATTGCTGCAGACAAAGGCGCAGAAATCACAGCATCCAAGGCTGGCACTGTGGTGTACGCAGGCTGGGCAAACGGTTATGGTCTTGCCCTCAAACTGGACCACGGGGATGGTTATGAAACCTTGTATGCCCATACGTCAAAACTTCTGGTAAGTCTGGGTGATCAGGTATACGCCGGTCGGGTCATCGCGAAAGTTGGCAGTACCGGAAACTCCACAGGACCCCACCTTCACTTTGAAGTGAGACGCGATGGTACAGCGGTGAATCCCATGAACTTTTTGAACAACAGCTCCATGGTTGCGGTAGGTTACTAATAATTGTTGGCTTATTTTGTCAAACTGTGATAAACTAATTATCGTTGACTGACCTTGTGTAGCAAAGAAGGTGAAAGCGATGAAAGAAAGTATCCATCCTAAATATGAGCAAACTACTATCACCTGCGCTTGTGGTGAAGTTATTCCAACCGGTTCAACCAAAAAAAATATCAAGGTTGAAATTTGCTCCAAATGCCATCCCTACTTCACCGGAAAACAACGTTTTGTTGATGCCGGCGGCAGGGTCGAGAGCTTCAAGCGGAAATACGGTATGCAATAACAACGGCCTGCGGTCGTTGCTGGAGTCGGGGGCAGAGCGCAAGCTCTGCCCTTTTTCCGCTTTTGACCAGGGGTGCTCTGCCAATTTCTCCGGCGGCGCTTTTACAAAAATTTCTCCTTGCTAAAAGAGGATACAAGCCTGGTTTGAACGAAAAGACTAAGGTGCTGTTTAGCGGTTATAGAAAAGCTTTTCAGCCGTTTTCTAAAGGGCCAATGCTCTTCGCAGGTTCGATTTTTGGCCCGTAGAGCTGGTTACCTGAACTTAAAGATACAGCTGCAAGCTTAGACCGGAAAGAAGGAGAAAAGGATGAACAAACCAGTCCATTATGGAGGACAGGCCCTAATCGAAGGGGTTATGATGCGGGCGCCTCTTGAAATTGCCATTGCTGTCCGGCAACCTGATGGCAGGATTACGGTGGAGCGTCGGTCGATCCATCCCTGGTCAACCTATCCAGTACTAAAATTACCTATCGTACGGGGCTTTGTCGCCTTAATCGATTCTTTGGTGATTGGGATTAAAGCACTCACCTTCTCGGCTAATCAGGCTGCGGAGGGGGAAGGAGAGGAGATTAAGCCCCTGGACATGTTTTTGACAGTAGTAATTGCCCTCGGACTGGGGCTTTTGCTGTTTGTAGCCCTGCCGACAGGCGCTGCCCATCTGGTTCAGTTTATTGTTCCGGGGGCGGTTATGCAGAATATACTGGAAGGGATAATTCGCATAGCTGTATTCCTGCTCTATATAGGGGGCATATCCCGCATAAAAGATATTCAGCGGGTATTCCAGTATCACGGCGCGGAACACAAGACTATCTGGGCCTATGAGGATGGGCTGGACTTAAGCGTGGAAAACGCCAGAAAGTTCAAGACTCTTCACCCCCGCTGCGGCACCAGCTTTTTGTTGATTGTTATGGCAATAAGCATCCTGGTCTTTGCTTTCTTGCCCTTAAACCCCATCTGGCTGCGAATCTTGTCCCGTTTCTTAGCTATGCCGCTGGTAGCGGGCCTAGCCTATGAGCTGCTCAAGCTCTCCGGCCGTTATCATCAGTCGGTTTGGCTGCGCTGGGCCATTGCGCCCGGACTCTGGCTGCAAAAACTGACCACACGGGAGCCTGATGATTCTCAGCTGGAAGTAGCCATTGCAGCCCTAAAAGCTGTAGTGGACAACGGTCAGGAACTGGCATAGTTTTTTAGCTCTATATATACTTGAGGTGAAAGCAGTGTTGGAAAAACTTCAGGCCCTGGAAGAAAAATACGAAAAGCTGACCACTCAGCTCAGCGATCCTGAGGTGATGGCGGAGCAGTCCGAGTGGCAGAAGCTGGCCAAGTCCCAGGCCGGGCTAAGCGAGATTGTTAACGTGTTCAGGGAGTTCCAGGCCGTTTCCGTTCAGGAACAGGATGCGGCTTTAATGCTGCAGGATAAACTGGAGCCGGACATGAAGGAAATGGTCCTGGCCGAACTGGACGACCTGAAAGCACGTAAGGCGGAGATAGAAGCTCAATTGAAATTGCTTCTGCTGCCCAAGGACCCTAACGATGAGAAAAGCGTCATTGTGGAAATCCGCGGCGGGGCCGGCGGGGATGAAGCAGCTCTCTTTGCTTCCGATTTGTACAAGATGTATGCCCGCTATGCCGAACGCCAGGGGTGGAAGACAGATGTCTTAAGTTCCAATCCCTCAGACTTGGGCGGTTTCAAGGAGATGATCTTTGCCGTAGAGGGTGTGGGTGCTTACAGCAGGCTAAAATTCGAAAGCGGCGTGCACCGGGTACAGCGCATACCTGCTACCGAGTCCGGTGGCAGGATTCATACCTCCACAGCTACGGTAGCGGTGCTGCCTGAAGCGGAAGAGGTGGATGTAGAGATAAACCCCAATGACATCCGAATTGATATTTTCTGCTCCAGCGGACCTGGGGGACAGTCAGTCAACACCACCCAATCAGCGGTCCGGGTGACCCATATCCCCACAGGCATGGTGGTATCCTGTCAGGATGAAAAATCCCAGCACAAGAACAAAGACAAAGCTCTTAAAGTATTGCGGGCCCGCCTGCTGGAAAAGGCTCAGGAGGAGCAATCAGCAGAGCTCGGTTCTACCCGGAAAAGCCAGGTGGGTACCGGGGACCGCAGCGAACGGATTCGAACCTATAATTTTCCCCAAGGCCGGGTGACTGATCACCGCATCGGCTTGACCCTGCACAAACTGGACATGGTTTTGCTGGGTGATTTGGACGAAATTATAGTGGCCTTGATTACTAATGACCAGGCCGAAAAGCTTAAGTCTGCTGAGTAAAGGCGTGTTATTTGATGGATGAGCGGGACAAACTAGCTACGAGTCAGGCCGCCCTGCAATGGGCGGCCTCCTATTTGGGGGAACATGGCATCAGGGATGCCAGAATGGATGCCGAACTGCTGCTGGCCCACTGTCTGGTACAACCACGGCTCCAGTTTTACCTGGAACCCCAGCGTCCCCTTGCTGCTGACGAAAGGGAGAGGTTTGCGGAGTTGATTTCCCGGCGGGGCAGGCGCGAACCCCTGCAGTACATAACCGGCAGGCAGGAATTTATGTCACTGGAGTTTTTGGTGAGCCCGGCAGTCCTGATTCCCAGGGCCGACACCGAAATGCTGGTGGAAACAGCCCTTAGTTGGGCCCGCAATCAGGCCCGGTCCCTGAGGATTTTGGACCTCTGCACCGGCAGCGGGGCAGTGGCCGTAAGTTTGGCCCACTACCTTGAAGGGTCGGATATCTGGGCGGGAGACATATCCGCCGCAGCAATAGAGGTTGCCAGAGCCAACGCCGAACGCCTTGGCACCCATGTTTGCTTTGCCCAGGGGGATTTGACCGGTCCCTTCAGAGGCGCTGTCTTTGATTTGATTACGGCTAATCCACCCTACATACCCAGAGACGATATCTGCGGACTTGAACCGGAAGTGGGGGTGGCGGAACCCAAACTGGCTCTTGATGGCGGACAAGACGGGTTGGATTTCTACCGCCGGCTGGCGGTGGAGGCAACGCCTTTGCTGGGACCAGGCGGAAAAGTAATGCTTGAAATCGGCTGGGACGAAGGCCCCCAAGTACAGGCTATCCTCACTGAAGCAGGCTTCACCACCATCAAACTAATCAAAGATTACGCCGGCCGCGACCGTGTAGTCACCGCCTCCCGTCCACCGACGCAAGACCGTCCCCCAAGTGACTCAAAAGCGAGTCAACCAAGAACCGTCCCCAAGTGACTCAAGAACCGTCCCCGGGTGACTCAGTTGCAGAAATCGGAGACAGCGAGGCGCGAGCTATGACATCGGTTATCGAGACCAAGTATTATCCCATAGATCCCCTGGCACCGGACCAGGGAGCGATTGAGGAGTGCGGCCGAATTATCAGGACGGGAGGGCTGGTGGCCTTCCCTACGGAAACGGTATACGGCCTGGGGGCTAATGCCCTGGACGAAGAGGCCTGCCGCAGGATATTTGAGGCCAAGGGACGGCCCCAGGACAATCCTTTGATTGTCCATGTCGCCTCACCGGACGATATTGCGGTATTGACCACAGAGCTTCCGCCTCAGGCTGCCAAATGCATCCAGGCCTTCTGGCCCGGCCCTCTCACCCTGGTTCTGCCCAAGGCATTCCGGGTGCCGGCTGTGGTAAGCGCCGGACTAAACACGCTGGCTCTGCGCATGCCAGACCACCCGGCTGCCCTGGCCTTGATCAGAGCTGCCGGCGTACCCGTGGCTGCCCCCAGCGCCAACCTTTCGGGACATCCGAGTCCGACCCTGGGAAGACATGTGATGGAAGACTTGGCTGGACGCATTGAAGCTGTGCTGGACGCAGGACCTTGCCGGGTAGGGGTCGAATCCACGGTGCTTGACCTTACGGAGACTGTACCGGTTATCTTGCGTCCTGGAGGAATTACACGGGAGCAGCTGACTGAGATTTTGGGCCAGGTAGATATTGACCCAGGACTGCAGGATGAGTCCCAGGCACCTCGCTCACCCGGGGTGAAATACCGGCACTATGCACCAAGAGGAAGGGTGGTGCCGGTCTCCGGGCCGGATGAGAAAGTTCAGGCCAGGATTCTGCAGGAAATCAGCCGAGGCCGGAATCAGGGTCTGCGGGTTGCCGTGCTCTGCTCAGCAGAATCGGCCCCTGTTTACGCCGCCTCGGGCGCCGAGTACCTGGAGATCCTGGGTTCGAACCGGGAGCCTTGGACAGTGGCTGCCACCCTGTACCGCGCTTTTAGGGAGTGCGACCAAAGGAATATTGATCTGATACTGGCCGAGACCTTTACCAGGTCAGGCATGGGAGCTGCGGTGATGAACCGCCTGGAGAAGGCCGCCGGCCACCACGTTATTTTTGAAACCTAAAACCCCCCGCTTGGGCATATATTGTTAAGGATTTACCCGTAGAGAACTACCTGAAATGGAGATTGTTTGAGAACATGTACTTTTCAAACTTCTCGCTTTGAGGGGGGAGCCTGGTTGGGCGCCTTGACATTGTTTGCCGTAGCGGTGGCTTTGGGAACCGATGCCTTTTCTCTGGCCCTGGGTATGGGCCTGACTGGACTTAGGCGCAGGGATTTCTATTTTCCGGGCATTGTTGCAGTTTTCCATGTATTTATGCCTTTGGCCGGAATGTTTGCCGGCAGGATACTGGGCGAACTGCTAGGCCAGATAGCCGGTGTGCTGGGCGGCGCGGTTCTGTTGTTTATCGGCTTGCGTACCCTGTACCATTCCTTCAAAGGCACCGGCATGGAGAGTTTTTCCTTTGGGGCTGCCAGAAGCCTGCTGCAGAAAAAAAGGAAGTTAGCGGGGAAACATCTGTCCACCTTTGTGTTTCTGGCTGCAGGGGTAAGCGTGGATGCCCTCAGTGTGGGT
>JAJYNB010000117.1 GCA_021786555.1 Bacillota bacterium
GTCAAATTCTCCAGATGGTCCACAACTGTGAAAAAGCGCCGGCTAAGGTTCCTGATCACTTCACCGGCGAAATTGGCATTAGTTGCGCAAAGTTTCTGAAACTCCGAGACAGGAAACAGACAGACTTCCAGATGTTCTTTAACGTAGATGCTGATTCCAACACATTGGTCCGCCCGGCGGAACAGCTGGCCCAAGCCAACTATATCCCCTTCACCAAGGCACTCTATGCCCTTTTGCCTTCCGTCCTGGCGAATGCGCAGCGGAATGGCTTGCCCCTTGTGCACAAGCATTAATTTTCCGTTTGGGCCAGGGTCCAGTTCAATTACTTGCCTTTGCTTGTATTGTGCCCGCACTGAGATTTTGCATAAAGCAGCTCTTGTATCGGCCTCCAAAAAGCGGCAAAAAGGATTGTTATCGCAGAGGTGGCCGCAGTTATCCAGCTTGCTGCCCGGGTTCCTCATGGCTTCGGGACCCTGTTTCTCGACCAAAGTTGCCTACCCCCGATACTAGCTAAACTTTTACTCAACCCTACCCAGACATCCATGGGGCCCAACGTTCACAGCTCAGGCTATACGGCATTGGTTCGATTCGCAACTGGTGAAGGTGTAAAACGCTATTATTCCTCTATTTTAGGATTTAGCGCAAACGCTGACAACCTCATTGCCTTAAAAGGTTAAATTTTACCTCCGAACCCCGCTAAACCGGGTTTGAGCGGACTTCTCTTTGCCCAACTGAAATTATCGGGCCAGGAAAATTTCTTTTGGTTTTGTTACCAATGCTACAGAACAGCCAACGCACTTATGCCATATTAAAACTAATCCGCTGAACCCGTTTCCGAAGGGAGGTGTAGCGTGACAATATTTCAGAATTTTCAGTCTTATGGCTAAAGACGGTGTTTAATCTTTCCAGCCTACGCAGAGCCATAACAACTCACTTTTAGGGGGGATTTAAATGTCTAGTCCGAGTGGTACAGTCCTGAAGCCCGGAACCCGTTTTCGCTGGCATTATATTATCCCGACTTTATTTGTTACTCAGGCCGTGGGTATGGTCGACAAGGTCAATGTTGGCATTGTGATGGCTTTTAAACCGTTTCTACAGGATATGCATCTCGTTAACCAGCCTGCATTGGCCGGAATGCTGATGACCTGGTTCCTCCTGGCCTACGGGATCGGCATGCCGGTCTGGGGAGCGATAAGTGACCGCATCGGGCCCCGCAGGGTCGGTATGGCCGGCTTGCTGATTTGGGTGCTGATGTTGGCATTAGGCGGCATCTCATCAAATCTTACCGTCTTGTATATTTCCAGGATTGGCCTCGGGTTTGGTGAAGCTTTCATGTGGCCGGTGTGCAACAACTTAACAGCCCGCTGGTTCCCATTGTCGGAGCGCAGCAGGGCCAATTCATTTTGGATTAACGGCATAAACTTTGGTGTTGCGCTTGCCGGCATTTTGGTGACAGGTATCATGGCTTCCCTAGGATGGCGACCGCTGTTCTTTATCCTTGCAGCTATAGCTTTTTTGCCGCTGGCTCTGTTTTTCGCCTTTACCCGGGACGACCCCAGGCAGGTAAATCAAGTCGACGCTGCCGAGCTCCAGCTGATTGAAGCAGGGAGTTTGGTAAACGGAATCGGGGATGATACTCCGGAATCGACCAAGACGCTGTTCAGCAACTACCGGTTTTGGCTCCTGGCCTTGGCCGATATTGCCACCGTTACCGGAGTATTCGGCATCAACACCTGGATCCCGTCATATCTGACTCAAACCCGGCATATTTCCATGGCCAGCCTTGGCTTGTTCATCAGCCTAACCTGGCTGCTCTGTATCGGAGTGCTATATCTCTTCGGGAAGTGGTCCGACAAGCTGATGCGGAAGGCCCCCTTTGCTGCCGTGAGTTTCGTTGTGGCGGGCGTCACCATCTGGGGAGCAGCATTTGTCAGCACTCCCCTGGAGGCAATGATTCTGGTCGGGCTGTCAATCTGGGCAGTTCAGACCGCGCTCCATGCCTGCCATTCGCTGCTGCACTCTTTGGTAAAAACATCCCAGATGGGATTGGCGAACGGAGTAATGACCGGAGTGGCCAATATCATCGGCGCCTTTGCCCCGGTTATCATGGGGGTGCTGATAGGGCAATCGCACAATTATCTGACCTCGTTTATCTTTCTTGGCATTATATCTTTGGCGGCGGCAGTCCTCGTGGGCATTTTGATTCCCCAAGAATCTGCCTTTGCAAAATCTTATAAAGGCCGCACATCCAGGAACCGCGTAGATGAACTGCCGGCTCGTTAGCGCCAATTTTTTTACCAGGGGGAACCTACATGTCTAAACTGCACTTGACGTTAGCCTGCTGGAACTACGACCGGACGCGGGGGCTGTTGGAAGACCGCGTCCGACCGGACGGGATTGACTTAACTTACCTTAACCTGCCTGTGGAAGAAACCTTTTTCCGCATGGTACGTCACGTAGAATTCGATGTAGCGGAGATGTCCCTCTCCTCCTACGTCGTCTCCCTAGGCTTGGAGAACCCGCCCTTTATAGCCATTCCGGTCTTCCCCTCCCGTTCCTTCCGTCATTCCAGCATCTATGTAAACCGCGACTCCTGCATCAGAGAGCCGAAAGACCTCTGCGGCAAACGGGTGGGCACGCCCGAATATCAAATCACCGCTGCGGTCTGGATACGGGGGATCCTAGCCGACGAGTACGGCGTACCGGTGCCAAGTGTAACCTATTACACAGGCGGCGAGGAGGAACCGGGCAGGGTGGAAAAGCTGGCCCTTGACTTGCCGCCCGAAATCCGCATCCAGCACATCGGCCCGGTTAAGACTCTGTCTCAGATGTTGGACACCGGAGAGATCGATGCCCTCTACACTGCCCGCATGCCCTCCCCTTTCGCTCAAGGTTCCGAGAAAGTCGGGCGGCTGTTTGAGGACTTCAGGGCCGAAGAGGAGCAGTACTTCAGCAAGACCGGGATTTTCCCCATCATGCACGTCATTGTCCTGGACAGGCGTGTCTATGAAAAATTCCCCTGGGTGGCGCAGTCCCTGTACAAAGCCTTTACGGCAGCCCAGCAGGAAACCTATCACGACCTGTATGAGACAGCCGCGTTAAAGTGCATGCTGCCGTGGCTTACCGACCATGTGGAAAAAACCCGCAAGCTCATGGGACATGATTTCTGGCCCTATGGTCTGGACGCCAACCGGAAAACCTTAAGCACCTTCCTGCGCTATTCTTACGAGCAGGGACTCGCCAAAAGGCGGCTGCAGCCTGAAGACCTGTTTGCCCCGGAAACCTTTGAGTCCTACAAATTGTAATCGTCACTGCTACTTGCAGCTGCAGTAGTGAAGCCGTCAACTGCTTTTCAGAGCTGAATTTATCCCGAAAGGGGGAGATGGTTTGGATTATTCATATGAGCAAACAATTAGCGACCTGGTTCAGGCAAATCATATTTTGAGCCATGAGGGAGTGTTGGACGCCTTTGGACATGTGAGCGCCCGGGACCCGGAGAACCGGGACCACTTCTTGCTGTCTCGTTCCAGGTCCCCCTTATTTGTCGAGGCTGAGGATATCATCTCCCACGATTTCGACGGCAACCCTTTGGCTGGCCCTGAGATTAGGCCCTATGCCGAACGGATCCTCCACGCTCAAATTTACCAGGCACGGCCGGATGTAATGGCCATCTGTCACAATCACGCCCTGCCTCTGCTGCCCTTTACCACCTCAGCTATCGAACTCAAGCCGATTTGCCACTCAGGCTGCCTGTTTTATGAAGGTGTACCGGTTTATGATGATTACGATGTTTCCGATGGCATGCTTATCATCAACAAAAGAGAAGGTGAGCGCATCGCCCGGGCCATCGGCAGCAAGCGGGCCTTACTCCTGCGGGGCCACGGCGCCGTGGTTGTTGGCTCAAATTTGAAAGAGGTGGTAATGGGTTCCATCTATTTGGCCTTAAACGCCCATATCCAGTACCAAGCGATCCAACTCGGACAGCCGAAGTATCTTTCCTACGAGGAAGGCAGGGCTGCCACCGAAAAGATGTTAAGCGACCTGGTGCTCGACCGGGCCTGGGAGTATTGGCAGAGGCGAACTGCCCTTAAACACAGCCCGAAATAGACTAAACGGGAAAACCACTAACTCCCGGGTCAAGGGTGAGTCCTGTCCATACTGGATGCTAAACCAACCCCACCGATCAGCAGCCAGGCAACAGTAACTTTACCCTACGGGGAATGCACTGAAACCCTTATCCTTTCGCAGAACCTGCTTTTCATAGAAAAGGGACGTTGGCGTCCGTGTACGCTAACGTCCCCTATGTTAACTCCGATCTCATATCTTGCCGCACTTAACCGCTTGGCACACTTTACCTGAGGCCGTCAAAGACCCCGTAATAAAAATCAATATGCAGCGTTCTCACTATTTGGGCTAAACCAGCTTTCAGTGGTGCTTCCGTCCTAAAGGCAATTGTTACTTTTGGAAGTCAATATATGATTCAAGTACCAGAATACGTCAATATATGGGACTTTTAGGGTGCTTCCTTTAATTTACTAATGCAAAAATTGCTAGAAGGCTTTAACATAGTACTAACCTTACCCAGAAAGGAGCGCTCTATGACAGTCAAATTGAAGGCTATGGCCCTCATCGCGTTGACCGTTGTTGCCTTATTCCTGCCTTTAGAGAGTTTGGCCAAATGGTACTGGGCCAAACCGGCCCCTACTACTGCTGTAAGGTCGGCGCAAGAAACAACTCCGCCTAGTGTTTTGGTGGACAAGCCTGCTCCGCCTGTTCAACCTGCAGCGCCTGCTGCGCCTGCTCCAAAGCCTGCCCCCGCCAAGCCGCCGACTCGCCAAAAACAGGTAGCCCGGGTGAGCCGGGGCCAGGCAGTTTCCAACTCGCTTTCAGTGATTGGCCGGTCTGCGGTTATTGGTTCTTATAGTCAGCAAGACTTATATTGGCTGGCCAAAATGATTTGCGCTGAGGCCGATGCCGAACCCTATCAGGGCCAGGTAGCTGTGGGCGCGGTTATCTTACACCGGGTTACCAGCCCTGGTTATCCGAAAACGATTAAAGGTGTCGAATTTCAGGTTATTGACGGGCACTATCAGTTCAGCAGCGTCCTAAACGGCTGGATCAATAAGGTTGAGCCGAATGCCACCTCATATAGTGCAGCCAGGGAGGCCTTGGCAGGAGTGGATCCCAGCCACGGAGCCATGCTTTACTACAACCCTAAGACCAGTACTAACACGTGGATTCTCAGTCAACCGGTAACGGTGGTAATCGGCGATCACACTTTTGCCAAGTAGTAAAAAAGGACTGATTTGAGACAGTCATCCTCTCTTTCACCTTGACTTGCCGGTCACTTTAGTTAAATCTGGCAACCGGCAGCAAGAGGGCTTATATTAGGGCCCCGACCTAAACAGGTTGGGGCCCCTCCTATTTGACTGTCTGCAGAGCTAATAAAGTTTGTTACAGGATTACTTGCAACACATACATTCCAGTTTACAGTATTCACTCATACCTATTTCTTCCAGGTTTGAACGCCTGCCTGTTAAGGCTATGGCCGTAAACGTGACTGCCAGAAAAATTAACACTACCATTTTTTCTTCCTCCTTTAGAACTTATTCGTTATTTGTAGGCTTTCTGGCCCGGATAAACGCGCCGATCACGGCGCCCTTGAGTTCTTCCTGTTCCACCGGAGTGAGACAGGAGAGCAAAGGTATGATCTCCTCAGCCGCAAATTCGTAACTTATGGTTTTCTCAATCCCAATCTCCTCGAATCCGGCTGTGTGCAGCAGAGTATTGTATTCGGGTTCCAACAGGGCCCCGGCAATACAACCTACCCAGGCCAGCAAATCCTTTTGCACCTTCTCCGGCAGGGGTTTGGTCAGTATAATGTCAGATACGGCGAGCCGACCACCGGGTTTTAGCACCCGCATCGCCTCCTGCAAAACCTTTGCTTTGTCACCCGACAGGTTAATAACGCAATTGGAAATGATTACATCAACGGAGTTGTCAGGCAGCGGAATCTTTTCGATGTAGCCCTTGAGAAATTCTACGTTCTCTATGCGGGCCTTGGCTTGATTGG
>JAJYNB010000094.1 GCA_021786555.1 Bacillota bacterium
CGTCAGCTCTGACGGCAACGGCAGCCTGCCGTTGTTTGATGAGCAAGGCAAACTTACCGGACTGGCCCAAGGTTCCGTCAAAGTGCTTTGGCAGGACCTAAAGGCGGCAGTCATGGAGGGGAAACTGCCCCTGGAGGAAGTGCTGCCCGTTGTAACCTCCAATGTAGCCAAAGTGCTGAAGCTTAATTTTAAAGGTGAGCTAAAGCCAGGGAACCACGCGGACTTGGTTATTCTCAACCAGGATTTGAGTATTGATAAGGTCTTCGCTATGGGAAATTTGATGGTAGATAAAGGTCTGCCGCTGGTATGGGGAACTTTTGAACCTAAAAACTAAAATAGGGCCCCCCAAGGGGAGCCCCGTTCCAATACTCTTAACCAGCATGTTCTTTGGTAGCTTGCTCCAGTTTTTTCATAAACCTTTCTACCCTGCCGGTTTTATACACATTTTTCTGAACACCGGTGTAAAAGGGATGGCATTTGGAACAAACCTCTACATGTATGTCCTTCCGGGTTGATCCTGTCACGAATGTTTCTCCACATGAGCAGCGAACAGTAGTTTGAAAGTAGTTAGGGTGAATCTTTTCTTTCATTACTTTCAGCTCCTCTCTGGCAGGCAGACCTGTCAATTACCATTATAAAGGATAGAGACAGATATTTGTCAACTACTGATGTATTCAGAATTCAGGAGTCAGAACTCAGAATGCTTTGAGCTGATAAACCGTTCTCTCGTTCTGACTCCTGACTCCTGAATTCTGACTTCTGACTCTTAAGTAGTGACCAAATAGCAAGTGGTTAGTGGGGCAGTAAGACAGCATAAAGTAAACTCCTGGGTTTTGGTTTGACTAGGCTTTACAGCCTATGCTAATAAAACACATCAAGGAGGAGATTGTCTTGAAATCCTACGAAATGGGAAAGCTCAGAAACCTGGGCATTGTCGCCCACGGTGGAGCAGGTAAGACCTCCCTGGCTGAGGCCTTTCTGTATAACACCGGGGCAATCAATCGTCTGGGTAAAGTGAGCGACGGAAACACAATTTCTGACTACCTGCCGGAAGAAGTTAAGCACCAAGTCTCCATCAGCACCTCCATTGTTCCATGTGAGTGGAAGAACCATAAAATCAACGTGTTGGATACGCCGGGTTACTCCGATTTCTTTGGCGAAGTCAAGAGCGCACTGAGGGTGGCGGAAGGCGCCCTGTTGGTATTGTGCGGAGTTTCCGGCCTGGAGGTCCAGGCCGAAATCCTGTGGGAGTATACGGACTCCCTTAACCTTCCCAAGGTTATTTTCATTAACAAGCTTGACCGGGAAAACGCCAATTTTGATAAGGTCGTTGACCAAATAAAACAATTCTACAGCAAGGCGCGCATAGTGCCCATCCAAATTCCCCTGGGCAGTGAAGCCAGCTTTCATGGCGTGGTTGATGTGCTCAGCCGGCAGGCCCTGGTTTTTGAACAAAACGGCAGCGGCAAGTTCCAGGCCAAAGCTGTACCCGCCGAGTTGGCCGATGAGGTCAGTGCTGTGCGGGATGGGATAGCAGAAGCGGTGGTTGAGGTTGACGATGAACTTCTGACCAAATACCTGGACGGCCAGCCCCTTACGGACGATGAACTCAGGTCGGGGCTGCGCAAAGCCATGGCCGCCAACATGCTGGTACCGGTGCTTTGCGGCTCGTCCCTGAAAAACATAGGTGTTCAGCCCCTGATGGACTTTATTGTTGACTACATGCCTTCACCTGCTGACAGGGGCAGCGAAGAGCCGGGAACCGCCGCCCTGGTGTTCAAGACACTGGCGGACCCCTTTGTGGGGAAACTGAGTTATTTCCGGGTCTACGGGGGCGGCATTAAATCTGATTCCACCGTATATAATTCTGCCAAACAAAAAGAGGAAAAAATCGGCCAGGTCTTTTACCTGCGGGGCAAGAACCAGGAGCCGGTGACCGAAGTCAGAGCGGGTGATATCGCGGCTATCGCCAAACTGCAGGACACCTCTACCGGGGACACCTTGACTGTTAAGGATAAGCCGGCCAGCCTGGAAGGGGTGGAATTTCCGGTCCCCTGCCTCACAGTGGCCATAGAACCGAAAAGCAAAGGGGACGAGGACAAACTTGGCTCGGCCTTGGCCCGCCTTGTTGAAGAAGACCCGTCCATCGCCATCGGCAAGAACACTGAGACCAGGGAAATGCTGCTTACCGGGCTGGGGGAAATGCATTTGGAAATTGTGCTGGAGAAACTGGCCCGCAAATTCGGGGTTGGGGTAAACATGCACGCACCTAAGATTCCTTACCGGGAGACCCTGCGCAAACCGGTCCAAGTGGAAGGCAAGCACAAAAAGCAGTCGGGCGGGCACGGTCAGTACGGCCATGTCTGGCTAAAAATAGAGCCTTTAGACGGAAAAGATTTTGAATTTTCCGAGGAGGTTTTCGGCGGCGCCGTGCCAAGGCAGTACTTCCCCGCCGTGGAAAAGGGTGTGCGGGAAGCAATGGTAGAAGGAGTCGTGGCTGGTTTCCCGGTGACGGATGTAAAAGTTACCCTCTACGATGGGTCTTATCATACAGTTGATTCGTCGGAGATGGCCTTTAAGCTGGCAGCTGTTCTGGCCTTTAAGAAAGGAGCCGAGCAGGCAAGGCCGACCCTGCTTGAGCCCGTAATGAATGTGGAGGTCACAGTGCCCGATGTGTTCATGGGAGATGTGATTGGGGACCTGAACGGCAAACGGGGCAAGGTCCTGGGCATGGAACCGGCCGGCAAGTTTCAGGTAGTGAAAGCCCATGTGCCGATGGCAGAGCTGCTGCGCTATGCCATAGACTTAAAGTCATTAACCCAGGGCAGGGGAAGTTTTCGCATGGAATTTGCCCACTATGAGGACGTGCCTGCCAAAATAAGCGAAGAAATTGTGGCTGCCTCCAAGACCAGTTGATTAAGCTCTTTGCAAGCCGCCGCCGGCCGTACCGGTTGGCGGCTTTTTCCATTTGACCCGCGCAAACGTCATTTAGTGGAGCAAAAGTAACCTTTGACGGCGGACAGGGTGGTGATAAAGCACGGGTTTGGCTAAAATGAAGGTATAATGTACACTCAGGAGTCAGAAGCCAGGAGTCAGGAGTCAGAATGAGACCGGTCAATGATCTCGAAGTATTCTGAATTCTGACTACTGACTTCTGAATACCTGAATGGAAACGGCTGGCCGCAGTCCGTGAATAATTATGAGGCACGAATCAGTGGTCAAATGGTGTAAAGGAGGCAGAAAAAGTTGATGCAGCCAGCAAGCCGGGAGATTTTCCCGGGCATTATCCATATCTCCCTGCCCGTACCCTTCAAGGTTGAACCGGTCAATGTGTATTTTATGGCAGGGGAGATTCCCACCATGATCGACACGGGAGTTGGCACCGAACGGACCATGGAGTGGTTGGACCAGGAACTCAGGACTTTTGGCTTCGCGGTGGCGGATATCCGGCAAGTGATTCTAACCCACGGCCATATCGACCATAGCGGGCTGAGCGGAAAGATTCACCGCTTGACTGGCGCCCCAGTACTGTTGCATGCCCATGAGTGGAATGAGATGAAACAAGTGCAGTATCCCACTGCAGAAAACCTAAAGGACCAGTTTCGCGCTTTCCGTAGTTGGGGGTTGGCTGATGACCAGGTAAAACAATTTGATTCTTTGCGCCAGGCTTTGAATAAGCTGGGAACACTTCCGCCGGAAGGAATTCGGCTGCTGAACGAGGGGGAGGTAGTCCAGGCTGGTGACCACCTGCTGAAACCCATTTTCTGCCCTGGTCATTCTACCGGATCCCTGTGCTACTACCTTACAACAGGAAAGATTTTGTTCTGCGGCGACCACATTTTAGAGCGGATTTCGCCAAACCCTTGTGTCGTGCTGGACAACAAGGGTTTGGCTGAGAGCGGACTTCCCATGTACCTCGATTCCCTGGACAGGTTGACGAACTATGACGTCAGGATCTGCCTGACGGGTCACGGCAACCCCTTGGCCGATTTGCCCGGCAGAATCACCGCTATTAAAAGGGAACACGCGCAGCGTCAACAGAAATTCCTTGCTTATCTGAGGGATATCGGGCCCTGCGATCTATTTCAGCTCACCAAGGTGTTTCTGGCGGATTTGGGTAAAGACGGGGTGGACGACTTGTTTTTGGGTATGCGGGAAGCCTTTGGCCAGGTGAGCCTCCTGGAGAAGAACAACCTGATCCAAAGTGAGGAGGCCGCAGGAATAAGGCAGTACTCGTTGCAGTAGCATTTTAAGGTATTTACTCTAGGAAGTTAATTCCATCACATGCAAAGGAGAATAGTTTTCCTGTGGCGAATATAATTAAGCATTGCGACCACGGGAGGGATTAGATTTTGGAACAGGAGCCCTATCCTGAGAAAACGGAGAAATTATCACAGTCAGCGGTAGACGCGCCGCCTAACAGTGGGGCCAGTCAAGCCGCAGTCAATCCAGACAACAGTCCGGACCTCAAGACCGGTACCGGCCACTCACCCCAGGGGAGCAGGGAAGATTCCCGTGGAACGGCTATGCCGGCAGCTGAAAGGACCGGAGGCACCTGGCTGCGGCGTAACCGGACGGCACTTATAATCACTGCGGTTTTAGTCCTGCTCTTAGCATCAAGCGGTATAGCTCTCGGAGTGTACACCTGGGATTACGGCGTCATAGCCGAAGGTGTTACAGTAGCGGGGGTGCCGGTGGGCAACCTTACCCCGAACGAAGCAGATAAGAAGCTGGAAGAAAGGGTCCGTTCCATCCTGGCCCAGCCTGTTCAGCTGCAGGTGGAAGGCAAGGTTGTGCAATTGAGCCTGGAACAATTGGGACTTGGCCTGGATACCAAGGGGTCCGTAGACCAAGCCTACCAGATTGGCCGGGAAGGCAGTATAGCCCAGCGAGCTATAAGCAAGCGCCAAGCATCACAGCAGGGTGCAGCCTTTACCTTGTCCAAGCACTGGGACGAGAAGAAATTAGAAGAGGCACTGAAGCAAAACCTGTTGGCTTTTAATATACCCGCTCAGGACGCCTCATACAGTATCACAACCGCCGCCGCCATGGACATCAAGCCGGAAAAGTCAGGCAAACTGGTGGACATGACAGCCTTGGAGGGTACGGTGAAGGCCCTGGATATCTTTCGCCCGGCTGAAATTGCTGTGCAGTTCAAGCCAGATATGCCGAAGCTCACTGCTGCTCAATTGGAGGGGCAAAAGATTACCGGACTGGTGGCTTCATATACCACCAGTTTCGACCCAAGCAAGGTGAGCCGCAGCACCAATCTCAGGGTTGCGGCCAAGGCACTGGACGGCACCGTGGTGAAACCGGGGGATACCTTTTCCTTCAACGGAGTAGTAGGGGAGCGCACTGAAGACGCCGGATACCAGGACGCTCTGGTTATAGTGAACGGAGAATTTGTCCCAGGCTTGGGCGGCGGAGTATGCCAGGTCTCTTCCACTTTGTACAACGTGTTGCTGCTGGCGGACCTGCCCATTGTGGAACGCAATAACCACAGCCTTGTTATCACCTATGCTCCCCTGGGACAGGATGCCACAGTGGCTTATCCCAGCCTCGATTTGAAATTTAAAAATGACTCCAGCAGCTATCTTTTAATCCGGAGCAAGGTGACAACCAATACCATTACCTTTTACCTTTACGGCCAGCCAAATCCTGACCGGCAGGTTCTAATCAGCAATATTACCAACTCGGTAATTCCGGACAAGGAACAGCGGGTGGTTGACAAGTCGCTTCCGGCCGGAACAACCCAGATTAAGCAGTACGGCGCCCCGGGATACGTGGTCACTTCCTATCGTACAGTCAAAATAAAAGGACAGGTCATTAAGAGAGAAAGCTTGGGGAAGAGTGTTTACCAGCCTACGCCGAGGATAGTACTGGTCGGGCCTTAGCCCGAGGCCGCAAGACCTAATCCTGGGTTAGTATGGGCAACTGCCAGAAATGAGCGGCGGTTCTCCCACGCCTCAAATACAAAGCCGGCCCTTCCGTCTTCCTTGCCGTACTGCAGTGTACGCTTCTGGTGCCGGCAGGGCCGGCTTCGTGCGTTGGCTGTTTTTGTACGCCACT
>JAJYNB010000050.1 GCA_021786555.1 Bacillota bacterium
TCAATCAGCCCATAATTTCCGTCCTTGCGCTTATAAACCACATTCACCTCTTCCGTGTCGGCGTTGGCGAAAACATAGAAGCTGTGGCCGATAAGATTCATCTGCATGATGGCTTCTTCAACGTCCATGGGTTTGATGGCGAAACGCTTATTGCGGATAAGCCTGTGTTCCACTTCCTTCAGGTCTCCCGTCAGGTCCCGAAAGGCTGCTCCCCGGATCTTCTTAGCGAGGCGGGTCTTGTATTTGTCGATTTGCTTTTCCAGTTTTTCTACCACCAGGTCAATGGAAGAATACATGTCGACGGTTTCTTCTTCCCCCCGCAGGATTATCCCGTTGAGCGGCGCTGTGACTTCTACTCTGTGGCGGTCTTTTTCTACCAGCAGGGTTACCTGAACTTCCTCCAGGTTATCAAAGTATTTCTCCAGCTTGCCAACTCTTTTCTCCACATAATCCCTGAGAGCATCGGTTACTTCGATGTGTTTTCCACGTACATTGATATTCATAGTTGTCCACTCCCTTCAGGTAGTATTATATCTTATTCCTCTAGGATGCAAAAAATCCTGCCGCTTATACACAGGGATACTGCCCTTGGTAAAAAATAATCAGGAGCGCCCTTTCTGGCACTCCTGTTGTCAGCATCTTCAGTATCTATAGTATCTTGCTCAAGAAGCCCTTGGTTCTAGGGTTTTGGGGGTTGTTGAACAGTCGGTCCGGGGGCCCTTCCTCCATGATGATTCCCTCATCCATAAAGAGGACCCGGTCGCCCACTTCCCGCGCAAAGCCCATCTCATGGGTGACTACTACCATGGTCATGCCTTCCCGGGCCAGGTCTTTCATTACCGCCAGCACTTCACCCACCATTTCCGGGTCCAGGGCCGAGGTAGGCTCGTCGAAGAGCATGATCTTGGGCCTCATAGCCAGAGCCCTGGCTATGGCCACCCGTTGCAGCTGACCGCCTGACAGCTGGTCAGGATACACGTCGGCCTTGTCCTCCAGCCCCACCTTGCGCAGCAGCGCTCTAGCTTGAACTTCCGCTTCCTGCTTGTCCAGTTTGCGGACTTTCATGGGGGCCAGGGTAATGTTCTGCAGGGCCGTCATATGGGGGAAGAGGTTGAAACGTTGAAACACCATGCCTACTTCCCTCCGCACGGCGTTTATGTTTGTATCATCGTTGTTTAAGGGAATGCCGTCAATCACAATCTCCCCGGAAGTACACTCTTCCAACTTGTTAAGGCAGCGCAGAAAGGTGCTCTTGCCCGAACCCGAAGGCCCGATGACTACCACCACTTCCTTTTCCCGGATGTGGGCGGTTACACCTTTCAGCACTTCCAGCTTGCCAAAGTGCTTGTACAGGTTGTTAACGCGTATCACCCTTAGCCAGCCTCCTCTCCAAGTAGTTCACCAGCCGGGAAATGGTCAGGGTCAGAATCAGGTACATCACAGCCACTTCAATATAGATTTCAAAGGGTTTAAAGGTCCGTCCCACAATGATTTTACCGGAAAAGAGAAGCTCCTCGATGGATATAACCGAAACCAGGGCCGAATCTTTCAGCATGGCGATGAACTCGTTGCCCAAGGGCGGCACCACTCGTTTAAAAGCTTGGGGCAAAATGACATAACGCATAGCCTGTGCCTGGGTCATGCCGAGGGAACGGGCGGCTTCGGTCTGCCCCCGGTCGATGGACTGGATCCCGGCGCGGAAAATCTCCGCGATGTAGGCGCCGCTGTTCAAGCTCAGAGCAATAACCCCAGCGATGTACTGGTAGCTGTCAGGCGGCGTAAAGTTGAGAATCTGGGGTAAGCCAAAATAGATTAGATAAATCTGCACCAGGAGGGGTGTGCCCCGAAAAAAATCCACATAGGCTCCTGCCGGCCAGGCCAGCAGCTTATGCCGGGAGAGCCGGCCCATAGCTATCGACAGGCCGATGACCGTGCCGAAGGCCACTGCCGCCGCCGACAGTTCGATTGTCAGAACTGCGCCGTTTAATAGGATTGGGATGCTCTTAACCATAAGATGCCAGTCCAATGAAAACTCCTCCTCAGGGGATACCGCAAGTCATTTCCGGTGCAATGCAAAAAATAATGCGCTGGGAAAACCCAGGCATTATTTTTCTGCCCAGTCACAGTTCAGTAGGACGTTACTGGCGTAATTTAAAACTTGGGCGCATCAACATTAAAATATTTTTTGTAAATGTCGTTATACTCGCCGCTGGCGATGATTTTTTTCAGGCCGTCATTGAGCTTCTGGGCCAGGGCGTCATTGCCCATTTTCATGGCAATGCCGTAGTATTCCTTCTCAAAATCTCCCTGGACAGCCACAACCTTGGCGTCAGGGTTTTGCTTGATAAACCAGAGCACTACCGGGGAGTCGGCCACGACAGCGTCTGCGGCGCCGATTTTCAGCGCGTTCAGGGCATCCGGCGTGGTGTCGAATTTCTTAACGTCCTTGACTCCTAGTTTCTCGGCTGCATACTGACCAGTGGTATTCGTCTGAACGGCAACCTTTTTGCCCACCAGATCAGCGCTGCCCTTGATGGGAGAACCTTCTTTGACGGCAATGTACTGGGTAGCCTGGAAGTACCTGTCGCTGAAGAGGGCGCTCTTTTTCCGCTCATCCGTGATGGTCATGGCGGAAATAACCGCATCAATTTTACCCGTTTCCAGGGCCGGAATTAAGCCGTCCCAGGCTGTGTTTTCAATCTGAACGTCCATATTCTCAGCCTTGCCGATGGCTTTTACCAGGTCGATGTCGAACCCTGTGGGCTGGTTGGTCTTGTCGTCCATATACTCAAACGGAGCATAGGCAACCTCTGAACCCACTTTGAGAACTTTCTTCTCAGGCTGGGACGGAGCCGAAGCCGAATTGGTGCTGCCGCAGCCGGCCAATACTACCAGGCTGAGCAAAAGCAGGGCGACCGTTATGTACTTGACTACACGATTCATAAAACCCTTCTTCTCCTTTCAACTCTTAGAAATATTTAAAATTCTGAAGTAATTATACAAATTGTTGTAATTTTATTCAATAGAATTTTTAGCCAGTCCCTGCTCGTGGGGCGGGCTATTTCTTCAGACGCGGGTCCAGGATGTCGCGCAGCCCGTCTCCGAATAGGTTTAACCCCAAGACCGTTGTGCTGATGGCCAAACCGGGAAAGTAGATCATATAAGGAGCGTTGTAGATAAAGCGGCGTCCCTGGGCAATCATGTCCCCCCACTCAGCCTGAGGAGGCTGTACACCCAGGCCAAGAAAACCCAGAGCAGCCGCCTCCAGGATAGCGGTGGACATCCCCAGAGTGGCCTGGACGATCAGCGGGGCTGCTACATTGGGAAAGATATGCTTGGCGATTATCCGCATCCTGCCTGCCCCCACGGCCACCGCCGCCTCCACAAATTCGTTCCCTTTAAGGGTCAGGACCGAACCGCGCACCAGCCTGGCATAAACCGGCACGCCCACCACCCCGATGGCAATCATGGCGTTCCCTACGCCCCTGCCAAGTCCTGTCATAATGGCGATGGCCAGTAAAATTGAGGGGAAGGCCAGGAGGATGTCCATGAAACGCATTATAATTTCGTCTGTTTTATGCCCGAAGAAACCGGCCACCAATCCCAGTACCGTACCTGTAACCAGGGAAATCCCCACCGCAATGACCCCCACAAACAGAGAAAGCCTGGCCCCGTACACAATGCGGCTCAAAATGTCCCGACCTACCTGATCCGTGCCAAACCAGTGCAGGGCTGATGGCTGCTGCAGGACATGGGCCATGTCGGTAGCCAGAGGGTCCTGCGGGGCCAAAAAAGGTGCCATTACTGCCACCGCCAGCATAAACAAAAAAATTCCCAGCCCCAACACGGCGCTTTTATTCTGATAAAAACGCCGCCACAACTGCAGGGAAATATGCGCCCCCTCGGACACAGTCTGTTTGTTTGCCAACTGGACATTGCTCATAAGCCCTCCTAGGAAATGTGAGTCACTTGGGGACGGTTCTCGAGTTTTGAGCCGCCTGGGGGACGGTCCTCTTCTGACTCGCTTTATCCTTCCCTTTGAGGACGCAGGGCTGCTATGAGTAGTGAATCCTGGGGTCGATAAAGGCGTAGAGGATGTCCACTATCAGGTTGACCAGGACATAAACGGCAGCGCTCACCAGCACAGTCCCCTGTACCAAAGGAAAGTCCGAATGATCAATGGCCATAAAGGTCAGGGATCCGACCCCGGGCCAGGAAAAAATTGTCTCAGTCAATACCGCTCCGCCCAGGAGGCTGCCAAACTGCAGTCCGGACACGGTAATAACCGGGATCAGGGCGTTTTTAAGCCCATGCTTCAACACCACGGTCTTGGCTCCAAGGCCTTTGGCCCAGGCTGTGCGGATATAGTCCTGGCGGATTACTTCCAGCATGCTCGACCGGGTCATCCTGGCTATAACTGCTGTGGATGCCGCCCCCAGGGCCATGGCCGGCATTATCAAATGCTTAAAGGCATTGCCCAGAGGGTACCAGTTGGCTAACTGAAACCCTTGGGAGAAGGTAGTCTTGATACCGTGAACCAACCCGTCAATCAGGTAAATGTCGGTGTAGACGGTCATATTCACTCCCGGGTCCAGGCGGTTGCTGATGGGGAGCCAACCCAGCCGCACTGCAAACACATCAATCAGCAGCAGGCCCAGCCAGAAAATTGGCATGGAAACACCCGCCAAGGCCCCGAACATGCTTAGATAGTCCAACCAGGAATACTGCTTTACCGCCGAGATGATTCCGACAGTCACTCCCACGATTACCGCGATGGCGAGGGCCGCCAGGGTCAGTTCCAGAGTGGCTGGGAAGCGGGCGGCGATTTCGTCCATCACTGGAGCCCTGGTAAACAGGGACCGGCCCAGGTCCCCGTGGACCACCCCCGAGATATAGCGCCCAAACTGCACTGGAAGAGGGTCGTTGAGCCCCAGCTCCTCTCTTAAGGCCTGCATTTTTTCTTCTGTGGCATGCTGCCCAAGGATTACCGAGGTCGGGTCCACAGTAAATACGTGCAGTACCAAAAACACGAGCAGGGAAATCCCGAACAAAACCGGTATGAGCATAATCAGCCTGCGCACAACATAGTTAAACAAGTACTCACCCCCAAAAGGACGACCAAGGGATGCCTTTGCCTCACCCCCATAAAATCTTAGGGCAGGCTTGTACACCAGAACTTTTTGTGGGGACTCGCATCTGGCTTCGTTACCTGCCCCGCCTTCATCCTCAAACGTTCGTCATGAGCGGAATCGGTGACGGAGGGGTGGGCCCCCGCAAAACCCTTTAGCAGGCTTATTGCAGCCAACTATTTTGTGGGGGCCCCTGCAAAGCTCTAGTTGTTTTCTGAACGGGATACGTCTCTTTGGTTATTCTTTTGTGTTCCAAGGACTTTAGGACGTAAGGGAAAGAATCCTCCCCATTTCAATGGAGAATAGTTCACGCTTTGTCTACTGGCAGGAGGCGGACTATCCCCGTCGGATGGAGTTTGTACCCGGTTACTCCTTTGCGCATGGCCGCCATATCTTTGGAATAGCTGATAAATACCCACGGTGCATCCTTGACCAGTATTTCCTGGGCCTTGGCGTAAAGGGATTGCCGTTGTTTGGCGTCACTGGTCTGTTGGGCTTGTGTCAAAAGGTCGTCAAATTCGCTGTTTTTGTACTTTGCGTCATTCAGGCGGCCCTGACCAATCTGGCTGGAATGGAGAAGGGCATAAAGGAAGTTATCCGGGTCGCCGTTATCTCCAATCCACCCGTACAGATAAGCCTGGCCCTTGCCGTTTTTCACGTTATCCTTGTGCTCTTTCCAGGCTGCTGATTGGATATTCACTGTTATTCCCACTTTAGCCAGGTAGCCGGCAAGGGCTGTTGCCAGGGTATCCCCCCCTATCGCATTGTAGGGACGGGGATTGGGATAGCTCAACAAATCAATCTTCAGGTTGTTGTCATAACCCGCATCTTTTAAAAGCTGTTTGGCCTTTTCCGGGTCATAGCCGTAGGGTTGCAGATCCTTGTCAAACCCGAACAGGATAGGAGGCAGTGGACCGTTGGCAAGATCGG
>JAJYNB010000238.1 GCA_021786555.1 Bacillota bacterium
GTTATGACGATTCCAACAAAGCTTGAAACGCCTCCTATCGAAGAAGGCGTTTTTGTTGTCCAAGAAAAGTGTTGACATAGAATCTGTGCATGGTACTATAATAAATAGCAAAAAAGTGGTAAAGGTTCTAAGATTTAGACCGAGAGGAAAAAGTAGGGGGAAAAAAGAGTGAAAAAAGTCATTGCCCTTGCCCTGGCTGCAGTACTTTTCAGTGTTACCTTGACCGGGTGCAGCAGCAACACAGCGGGTAACAACAATGGGAACAGCAACGCACCAAAACCTAACGATACCCTGATTTATGCTCAGGGTGCAGAGCCTAGGGGACTGGACCCGGCACTCGTTGACGACGGTGAGTCCGCTAAGGTAATGAGTAATATTTACGAAGGACTTTTAAAGTACAACAAAGATTCTACCAAGGTCGAGCCCAGCCTGGCTAAAAGCTGGACTGTCAGTCCTGACGGCTTGAGCTATACTTTCCAGCTTCAACAGGGCGTTAAGTTCCAGGACGGTACCGATTTTGATGCCGACGCTGTAAAGTTCAACATCGACCGTCAGCTGCCGCCTAAGGTCACCCAGGACATGTCCTATGCTTCTTTCGTTTTCGGCTCCGTCAAAAATGTTGAGGTAGTGGACAAGTCTACCGTTAAAATCAATTTGACCGCTCCCAGCACGCCGTTCCTGAGTAATTTGGCAATGATTATGGCTGCTCCGATGGTTAGTCCCAAGGCTTTAAAAGACAATAACAACAATGTCAACCAAGCGCCGGTGGGCACTGGACCCTACAAGTTTGTCAAATGGGACAAGGACCAAAGCATCGTTTTAGTCCGCAATGATGCATACTGGGGAACCAAGGCTCTTACCAAGAATGTTATCTTCAAATTCATCAAAGACAACTCTGCGCGCGTTGTTGCCTTAAACAACGGTGAGGCTGATATTATCGACGGTATTGATGCCACCGTGGTCAAGCAGATCACTGATGCCGGCAACAAGATCTTCCAGGCACCGGGCATGAATATCAACTACATGGCCTACAATACTTCCAGGAAGCCCTTTAATGATCCTAAGCTCCGGGTGGCTGTATCTCAGGCCATTAATGTTCCGGAACTGGTGAAGAGCCTGTATCAGGGTTATTCCGAACCTGCGACTTCCATCCTGCCGACCTTTATGGAAGGTTATGATAAGAGTATCTCCCAGGTAGCCTATGATTCCACTGCTGCTGCCAAAACCTTGAAAGATGCCGGATTGACTTCACTACACATGATCGCCTATACCAACCCGAGACCTTATAATGCCGCTACCGGACAGGTCCTGGCCGAAGCTATTCAAGGCTATCTTGCCAAAGTCGGTGTTACGGTCAAGATTGATTCCTTTGACTGGACCACTTATAAACAAAAAGTCAAAGCAGGCGATTATGATATTGCTTTCTATGGTTGGATCGGGGATAACGGCGATCCTGACAACTTCATGTACCTCTTGTCGGTGGATGACCCAACTATGAACATCGCCCTCTATAAAAATCCCCAATTCAACAGCTTGATTGCTAAGGGTTTGACCACTCCGGCAGGTGCTGACCGCAATGCAATTTACACCCAACTGGAAAAAATTGCGGCTGCTGATGCTGCCTGGCTCCCAATCTCCCACGCGCAAACCCTTTGCGCATATAGGCCCAATGTCCAGAATTTCTATTTCCATATGACCGGTATAACTCCGTTTGCCGGGGTATCAAAAAAGTGAACTCGTTTAGCTTCCGCTAAACATCGGGGCTTCGGTGGGGGACTCTACCCCCACCGAAGAAAACTGAAGCAGCAACCCCTACTTGTAGAAGTAGGGGTTTTGGAAATTTGATAGACTCCGGTTGAATTGTTGTAATTTAAACTGCCGAGAACCGGTTTAATGCCGGTTCCCGGTTTTGTTTTTTGCCGAAAGGTTGTTGCTGATGCTTAAATATATCATAAAACGAATCTTGATGTTGATTCCCGTGCTGATAGGGGTATCCATTATTGTCTTTCTCATCATGCGGGTGTTTTCACCGGATCCCGCTCCGATTGTTTTGGGCCAGCACGCAACGCAGGAGGCTGCAGAGGCGTGGCGGCAGGCCAACGGACTGAATGATCCAATCTATCTGCAGTATTGGCATTATCTTCAAGGCGCACTGACCGGCAACCTTGGTACGTCCTACTATACCAAGACGCCAGTTATCAAAGAGATTATGGCCCGTTTTCCTGCCACCATTGAGCTGGCTGTTGTTGCCATTATCCTTGCCTCCTTCTTCGGCATCCTGATTGGCGTAATCTCTGCCGTCAAAAAGAACTCTATATTCGATAATGCCGGCATGCTGCTGGCGCTGATCGGTGTTTCCATGCCCATCTTTTGGCTCGGTATTTTGCTGATTATTTTCTTTTCAGGCACCCTGCACTGGCTTCCCTCCAACGGCAGAATCAACCCTCTATTGGAGCCCATACACATTACCGGATTTTATTTGATTGACAGCCTGATTACAGGTAACATTAGCGCTTTTGCGGACGCTTTGCGGCATCTTATCCTGCCTGCCAGTGCCCTGGCCATGTACTCCATGGCTATCATTACCAGAATGACCCGTTCCAGCATGCTGGATACCTTACAGCAGGATTTTATCCGCACCGCCAGGGCCAAAGGAATTGCGGAGGGCAGGGTGATCGTCAGGCATGGCTTGCGCAACGGATTGATTCCCATTGTCACTGTTATTGGCTTACAGCTTGGCAGTCTTCTCGGCGGTGCTGTGCTGACGGAAACTGTTTTCTCCTGGCCGGGGATCGGGGCCTATACCGTGACCTGCATCCTGAAGTCTGATTTTCCTGTGGTTCAGGGTGTGGTCTTGCTCGTAGCTGCTATCTTCGTACTGGTGAATTTAATAGTGGATGTGATTTATGCGTTCCTTGATCCGCGTATTAAGTATTCTAAAAAAGAGGTGTAGCTTGTATGGGAATAAAGCATAATTCAGATCCGGATGAAAATCCGCTGCAGGCTGCAGAATACGTGGAAAAACCGGAATCGCAGCTGAAAGCGATGTGGGAAACACTCAGGCAGAACAAGGCAGCTGTCGTCGGCCTGTTTATCATCGGATGTCTGGCGCTTATTGCCCTCACAGTATGGCTGAGTGAACTGCTGGGCAAACAAATTCTGCCTTATGATCCCAATTATTCCGATATGAGCAAAAGTTTTGTCTGGCCCAACGCCACGCACTGGTTCGGCACGGACCAATTGGGCCGGGACTTGTTCAGCAGAATCCTGGACGGGACGAAAATTTCCCTGTTTGTGGGTGTTGCCGCTGTTGCTATTTCCCTTACCGTCGGTGTTCTTCTTGGTGCTATTGCCGGTTATCGCGGCGGCAGGACGGATGCGGTTATCATGAGGCTGATGGATATGATGCTGGCTATCCCTTCTATTTTGCTGGCCATCGCTTTTATGGCAGCTTTGGGTAAGGGGTTGGACAAAGCGATAATTGCCATCGGACTGGTGTCCATCCCGGAGTATGCCCGCATAGTGCGCGGCAGCATTCTTTCAGTTAAAGAAAATGACTACGTTCAAGCGGCCAAAATCATCGGCAACAGACCTAGCCGGATTATCTATAAGCATATTTTGCCCAATGTCATTTCCGTGATTGTGGTTAGGGCTACCTTGGGTATTTCTACCGCAGTGCTGGATACGGCAGCCCTGGGTTTTTTGGGTCTGGGTGTACAGCCGCCCTTTGCGGAGTGGGGCGATATGCTGGGCCGGGCCCGGGGCTTTATTTTCACCGCGCCTTATACGCTGATTTTTCCCGGTATTGCCATCACTGTTACCGTGCTGGCCTTTAACCTGCTTGGCGACGGGCTCCGGGATGCGCTTGATCCCAAATCGAGAGTGAAGTAAGGGCGGTGAACAGGATGTTGCTGGAAGTAAAAAACTTAAGTACTGAATTTCAGCTGAAACGCGGCATTATCAAGGCCGTCGATGATATCAGCTTTACCCTTGATAAGGGCGAGATTCTGGCCATTGTGGGTGAGTCCGGCTCAGGCAAAAGCGTGACTTCCCATTCGATTATGGGGCTTTTGCAAAAACCAGGCAGGATATCGGGCGGTGAAATATTATTTAAGTCCCGGAATTTGAACAAGTTGAGCCGGAAGGAACTGCAGAAAATCCGGGGCAACCAGATTTCGATGATTTTCCAGGAACCCATGACTTCCTTGAATCCGGTCTGGCGCATCAAGGACCAGATCATCGAAAGCATCACGACCCATATGCAGGTTTCCCAGAAGGAGGCCCTGGCCCGTACCATTGCAATGCTGGATACGGTAGGCATACCTTCTCCGGCGCAGCGCGCCAATGATTATCCCCACCAGATGAGCGGCGGCATGCGCCAGAGGGTGATGACGGCCATGGCTCTTGCCTGTGGGCCCGAACTCTTGATTGCCGACGAACCCACTACGGCCCTGGATGTCACGATTCAAGCCCAAATTCTGGAACTGCTCTACCGGATGCGGGAAAAGTTCCAGATGGCTGTTCTGCTCATTACTCATGATTTGGGCGTGGTTTCCGAAGCAGCCGACCGTGTCATTGTTATGTACTGCGGCAAAATTATGGAAGAAGCTGATGTCAGGAGCCTTTTTACCCGTCCCCTGCACCCTTACACCGTGGGTTTACTCCAGTCCATTCCGCAAATAGATGATGACAGTGATAAACGCTTGTATATGATCAAAGGTATGGTTCCCAACCCCCTCACTATGCCGCCGGGCTGTCCCTTTTCCGACCGCTGCGACCACAGTATGGAACGCTGCACCAAAGAAATGCCTGAACTGAAAGAAATTGCAGGACAAAAGGTGCGCTGCTTTTTATTTGAGGAAGGCGAGGGAGGGGGCTTGGGTGCAAAATGAGCGAAGTATTGATGGATATGCAAAACCTGACCAAATATTTTACCCTCGATACCGATTTCCTTGGCAGGCCTGTTACTGTTTTAAAAGCTGTTGACGGTGTGTCTTTTAGGATTGAAAAAGGGGAGGCTTTTGGTCTGGTCGGCGAATCCGGCTGCGGCAAAACAACTCTCGGTAAAATCATTGTTAATCTTTACAGTCCGACCAGCGGTAAGATATTTTTTGAAGGAAAGGAATTGACTGCCCTCAAGGAAGAGCAGCGCCGTTCCTATTGTAAGGATATCCAAATGATCTTTCAGGATCCTTACGCCTCTTTAAACCCCAAAATGACAATTGGGGATATCATCGCTGAACCGATTATTATCAACCGTCTCTTGCCGAAGAGTCAAGTAGAAGAACGTGTTATCTATCTTTTAAACTGTGTGGGGCTGGCCCGCCACCAGCGCAACCGCTATCCGCACGAATTCTCCGGCGGCCAGCGCCAGCGCGTAGGTATTGCCCGCGCCCTGGCGGTGGAGCCCAAGCTGATCGTTTGTGACGAACCGGTTTCCGCCCTGGATGTATCAATTCAGGCCCAGGTATTAAATCTCTTGGATGATTTGCAAGATGAGTTCGGGCTGACCTATCTCTTTATCGCCCATGGCCTGAACGTGGTTAAGCACATCAGCGACCGCGTGGGCGTGATGTATCTGGGCAAGCTGGTGGAAATCGCACCGAAACGGGAGCTTTACGCCAACCCCCTGCACCCTTATACCCAAGCCCTGCTTTCCGCCATTCCGGTGATTAATCCGGAAAAGAAGAAGGAACGCATTATCTTGCAGGGTGACGTGCCCAGCCCGATTAACCCGCCCGCCGGCTGCCGCTTCTGCTCCCGCTGCTTTAAGGAGATGGACCAGTGTAAACTCAATGTGCCGGTATTTAAAGAGGTTTCTCCCAACCATTGGGTTGCCTGTCATTTGTTTGATTAATTTTTTGGGTCAAGAACCAAGGGGATTGGAGGTTAGGTCTGGTCCCTTTTTCATACCTCAGCAAAGTATATACTCGGCAGCTTTAGCCGAGTATATCGAACACGGGCACTGAAATGCGCAGGCTATGAAGGAAAAACGAAGCGCACATTTCTTGATGTGCTCGTAATCAGGCTGTCATGGACAGTGGAA
>JAJYNB010000305.1 GCA_021786555.1 Bacillota bacterium
TTTTAGCTACAGTGAAGAAAAACGGTTTGCCCACCGAAGCGTGCTTTTCCTTGATTTCGTCCAGGCTCATAAAATTTACCGGGGCGCACAAGTTGGTAGGGCCGCCCTCCGTCAATCCGTAACCCAGGCACATTTTGAGACCTTTTTGCCAGAACCTCTCCATAAGCTGTTCGGGTGTGGGAGCGGCCCCGGACATAACCCACTCCACCGAGGACCAGTCAGTAGTTTCAAACTCCGGTTGGTCAGCAATCATCCTGAAAATAGTGGCTGCTCCGAAGACATAATTTGGTTTGTAGTCTGTAATAACTTTCAGCGTAAGGGCGGGATCAAACAATCTGTTGATTAATACCCGTCCTCCTACCGTCAACAGAGCCAGAGTCAGCAGGTTCCACCCACCGGTATGGAATAAAGGCAATAACAAATGAAAAGTCTTGTCCCGGTTTAATCCCCAGTCCAGGATGTTGTTCAATTGGTTATAGAGCACAGCCCCGTAAGATATCGTGGCACCTTTGGGAAGACCGGTAGTACCGCCGGTATGAATGAGCAAATAAATATCTTCCAGGGCCAGCCCTTGGCGCTTCCTGGGACTGTGGTCCGGGTAGTTCATTATCTCAGCATAGGCAGGACCATTTGCATCCTGTTGATCAGCCCCCAGCATCACATAATGCATCAATGCAGGAAGGTTTTGCTTTATTTCCTCTACCGTGGAGCCAAACACGTCCTCGAAGAACAATACCTTGGGTTCTTCATTCTGGATCAACTTAGCCAACTCACCCGGTGTAAGCCGGACATTGTAGGGAACAAAAATTGCTCCTAATTTACCGCAAGCAAAGAGGCCATCAAACATTTCCACCCTGTTTCTGGAGATGAAGGCCACTCTGTCCCCTTTGTGGACGTCAAACCGGTCTCCCAAATAGTTGGCCAGCCGGTTGGCGCGCTTGTTTAAATCTCCATAGGTATAATTCACACCGCTGTCTAAATCGACAATCGCTTCCCGTTTTGGATTGAGCATAGCCGTTCGGCCAATCAGGTCCCCAAGCCATTCCCAATCTTTAGATATCACTGGATCGTCCCCCTCCCGAAAAGTCTTTCTCACTCTGCCGGCCCACGCTCGCCCTAGGCGCTGCTGAGCAGACCCCCATGCCCCTTTACACGTCAACGTCAGCGGATAAAAATACTTCCCCCAAAAGTCCTTCAGGCCCCGGAAGCAGACATCCACTCGGACTTCGAACCTCGAACCTCGGACCTCGGACTTCGGACTTCGGACTTCGGACTTCGGACCTCGGACCTCTCTTTTTGGGCTACCTCCTTTCGCCTAATAATCCCTCCATGACTAAACTCATGGCGGCGGTCATAGCTTTCTCCGGTACAGGTTCTTTCTCCCACAGAACCCAGCGCATGCCAAGAAACTCGGCTATCCCTATCAAGGCATAAGCAACGGTTTCCGGGTCCAAATGCCGGAACTCTCCCGCTTTCATAGCCGCTTCCAGTCCTGTGATATAACCTTCTGCAAAGCGGCGGTAATACCACTTGTAAAGATCTTCGTCTACAAAGGCCAGGTCTTGGACAATGCGGTAGAGGTTGCGGTGTTCCTTGATAAAGGAAAAGAAGATCGCAAAACCGCCTTCTTCAGCTTCCCGGCGGCTGGCCGCTCCGCTCACAGCCTGGCTGATTTCCCGGCGCAGGTTATGGCTCAAATCCTTAACCAAGGCCTCGAATATATCTTTTTTGCTGCGAAAGTAAATGTAGAATGTCCCCTGGGCCACACCGGCCTTCAATGTTATGTCTACCATTGAAGCGCTGTAATACCCTTTAGCGCCAAACACCTCTTCCGCCGCTGCCAGGAGCTTGTTCCGGGTAGCCTCGCCCCTGCTGGTCTTGGCGTAGGAGTACCTGTTCCGGTCCATGTTTTGGTTATTCAAATCCTCAGTTGACAATTAAATCACTCCATACTGCTCTTTGTAATAGCGGTAATCTTATAGAGCTTATTAAGCCAGACGCAGGTGTGAACCCTGCCTAATTCTCCGGCGGGGCCCTGATGCTTCAAAATATGGGATATGAATCACCTCTCATGTTTATTCTAATGCCTGTATCTGTACCCTTCTATGATTTCTCCGCGAACTGCCGTATTTCGTCTGTTAACAGCCCAAATTTCTCTCTTAGCGGTGAGTCACTCGGGGACGGTTCCCGACTGACTCAAAAAAACGTGTGTCAGGGGGACGGTTCCGTTGACACTCCTAAGCAAATGTCAGGGGGACGGTTCCCTTGACACTCCTGCATTTGCGAATGTGTCAGGGGGACGGTTCCCTTGACACTCCTAAGCAAATGTCAGGGGGACGGTTCCCTTGACACTCCTGCATTTGCGAATGTGTCAGGGGGACGGTTCCCTTGACACTCCTGCATTTGCGAATGTGTCAGGGGGACGGTTCCCTTGACACTCCTGCATTTGGTGAGCAGGATTGCGGTGTCAACGGACCTGTCCCCCTGACACCACACAAAAAGTGAGTCAATGAAGAACCGTCCCCGGGTGACTCACTGCACCAAATGCAAAAAACCCGGCGGGCGGGCGGCCTGCCGGGTTTGGTTTGGTTGGTTTAGGCTGTTTCTTCTTTTTTCTTCTTCTTGTCCACTGTGACCAGGAGGGGTTCTTCCTTCTTCTGGACCACATCCTTGGTGATGATGCACTTGGTGACATCGGTACGGGAAGGAATGTCATACATCACGTTCAGCATGAGTTCCTCCACGATGGCCCGAAGTCCCCTGGCCCCGGTGTTCCGCTTGATAGCTTCTTCTGCGATGGCCTTCAGTGCCTCTTCTTTGAACTCCAGGGTTACCCCGTCCAGTTCACACAGTTTCTGGTACTGTTTTACCAGGGCGTTTTTCGGCTCGGTGAGGATTTGAATCAGCGCTGGCTCATCCAGAGCGTCCAAAGTTACAATCACGGGCAGGCGGCCGACAAATTCAGGTATAAGCCCAAACCTGAGCAGGTCTGCCGGCAGGATTTGCTTCAGGGTGTCCCCGATCTGTCCTTCCTGCTTGCTCTTGATTTCGGCGCCAAAGCCCATGACTTTTTTGCCTATCCTGTTCTGGATTATCTTCTCCACGCCATCAAAGGCTCCGCCGCAGATAAACAGAATATTGGTCGTATCCAGCTGAATGAATTCCTGGTGGGGGTGCTTGCGTCCGCCCTGGGGTGGGACACTGGCTACCGTTCCCTCCAAAATTTTCAGTAGGGCCTGCTGAACTCCCTCACCGGATACGTCCCGGGTGATAGAGGGATTTTCCGACTTGCGGGCGATTTTATCCACCTCGTCAATGTAAACAATCCCTTTCTCAGCCTTTTCCACATCATAGTCCGCAGCCTGAATCAGCTTGAGCAGGATGTTTTCCACGTCCTCGCCCACGTAGCCTGCCTCAGTCAGAGACGTGGCATCGGCAATGGCAAAGGGAACATTGAGCACCTTGGCCAGAGTTGAAGCCAGCAGGGTCTTGCCCGACCCAGTGGGACCCAGCATCAGAATATTTGACTTCTGCAACTCAACGTCGTCAATCTTCATCCCCAGGTTAATACGCTTGTAGTGATTGTAGACAGCAACGGAAAGAGCCTTTTTGGCTGGGTCCTGTCCGATTACATACTGGTCAAGAATGTCGCGAATTTCCTTGGGCTTCGGCACATCGCTCATTTCAAAGCCCAAATCTTCGCTCAATTCCTCTTCAATAATCTCGTTGCACAGTTCAATACACTCGTCGCAGATATACACACCCGGGCCGGCAACCAACTTCTTTACCTGGTCCTGAAGTTTGCCACAGAAAGAACACTTGAGTTGGCTTTTCTCGTCGGTATTCTTGTACATAATATCACCTCTCTACCGGCTCTACTTGGCCTTTTTCTGCGGCTTGACCATCACCCCGTCTACAAGTCCATATTCCTTGGCCTCTTCGGCCGTCATGAAATAGTCCCTGTCGGTGTCCCTTTCGATCTTCTCCAGCGGTTGACCTGTTCTCTCTGCTAAAATGTTATTCAACCGTTCCCTGGTGCGGACCAAATGTTTAGCATGAATTTCAATTTCGGTGGCCTGACCGCCAAGACCGCTCATCAAAGGCTGGTGAATCATAATTTCACTATTGGGCAGGGCGGAGCGTTTGCCCTTGGCTCCCGCCGCGAGAAGGAAAGCACCCATGCTGGCCGCCATGCCCACACAGATGGTTTGCACATCAGGTTTCACATGCTGCATGGTGTCATAGATTGCCATACCCGATGTAATAGACCCACCCGGGCTGTTGATGTACAGGAATATGTCTTTGTCCGGATCTTCCGCCTCTAAAAAAAGCATCTGGGCAATGACCAGATTGGCCACCATATCATTGATTGGTCCGCCGATGAAAATGATTCTGTCCTTTAGCAAGCGGGAATAGATGTCATAGGCCCGCTCTCCCCGGTTAGTTTGTTCTACTACCATAGGTACTAAGGTAGACATGAATACTTACACCTCTCTTCTTCTTCAAATTAGGCAGGCCTAATTATTAGACACAAGGAATTCCACAGTTTTGTCGTTAATCAAGCCCCTGCTGAACAGCTTCAACTCGCCGCGTTTTTCCAGAGCAGAGCGGAACTGCGCCGCATCCTGTTTATACTGGTCCGCATACTTGTCAATCTCCACCTGTATTTCTGCGTCGGAAGCCTCAATACCTGCCTGATTGGCGACAGCTTCCAAAACCAATTCTGTTTTCACGCCTTGTTCCGCTTGAGGCCGGTATTTATCCTGCAATTCCTGCAGGTTTGTCCCGGCATACTGCAGGTATTGTTCAAAAGATAACCCTTGATATTGCAGGCGCTGCGCCAAATCATTGACCATCTCCGCCACACGCTGATCAACCATCACCTCTGGAATCTCAACAGTGGCATTTTCCACGGCTTTGGCTACCACGGCATTGCGGAAATCCCTTTCCGCTCTCTCTTCGCCTGTCTTTAAAAGCTTACTCCTTAGGTCAGCCTTTAATTCCTCCAGGGTCTCAAATTCACTGACGTCCTTGGCAAACTCATCATCCAAAGGCGTGAGCTCCTTGCGCTTGATTCCCTTGATGCTTACCTTGAACACCGCTTCTTTCCCTGCTAAATCGGTCGAGTGGTATTCCACCGGAAAAGTTACCTTGACATCAAGCTCCGCACCCAAAGAGGCGCCAACCACCTGTTCCTCAAAACCGGGAATAAAGGTGTTGGAGCCGATGACCAGGGGGTAATCCACACCCTTTCCGCCAGGGAAAGCCTCACCGCTCACAAAACCCTCAAAGTCAATGAGGGCAGTATCTCCGTCTTCTACCTTGCCGTCCTCAATGTCGACGACCTTGGCGTGCCGTTCCTGCATGGACTTGATCTGGCTGTCCACCTGTTCATCATCAACCTTGAACTCAGGTTTCTCCACACCCAAGCCCTTGTACTGGCCCAGCTCCACTTCCGGCTTGACAACTACCGTAGCCTTGAACACCAGTTCCTCGCCTGCTTCGCCCTTCAGAACCTCTACTTCAGGACGGTCCACCGGTTCGATACCGCTCTCTTCGACAGCTTTGCTGTAAGCGTCAGGAATAACAAACTCATATGCTTCTTCCAAAATAGTTTCTTTACCTAACCGGGCTTCTACGACAGTCCTGGGGGCTTTGCCTTTGCGGAAACCCGGGATATTAACCTTGCCCGCAACCTTTTTATAAGCCCGGTCGTAAGCCTGCTGAAAATCTCCGGCTTTAACCGTAATTTCCAGGGCCACGCGATTCTTCTCTATTTTGTCCAGTTTTACAGTCATTAATGCTCCTCCTTAAGCTCATGTATATGTAGTGTCTAAATTATGCGTACCTTATCTATTTTAACCAGAAATTGCTAAATTATAGTTGTTTCTTGCCTATAAGCTATACCATGCCTTACTTTATTCTACGGTGGTGGGTTATTTCCTGCCAAACTGGCCCGGGAACTATTATTTCAATTCCCGCAGGCGGCCTGAATTATTACGATAAAGAAAACTTGGCTTGCGCCAAGCCC
>JAJYNB010000250.1 GCA_021786555.1 Bacillota bacterium
TCTGAAACAAGTCCTTATTCTTCATCATTTTTAATTATGTTGTAATATATATTCTTTATACATTCTGAAAAAGTTATAGGGATCTGTCACTTCCACATTCAGTTCCGGACGTTTCTTTTTTAGTAGTTTAATTGTTTCGATCACTTGGGAAGGACTGGTCCAGACAATCCTGAAAAAATAGAAAGGAGGCTTGCCAATGGATTTTGAAGGAATTGAAGCCGACATTTGATTTGATTTCTCATCTGCGGAGTTAAATCTGCCGCCGGTCGAGTTGATCAGCGTCATCACCGGCATTCCTTTCCATACCTGTGGTTTAGGATTTTTACCTCCTGTATGGTGAAAATCTATAACATTTGTGGCAAATCCGTCAGGCGAGAATTTCGTGAAGGCATCCTTGATATCGGCTGACGGTTCATCCCAATCAAGCACCATTGGCGACAAAGTCATATCGAGCTGGCCGTAAAACTTCTGGTTATGTTCGATAAAAAGGGGAAGGTATTCTTTTTTAACCCGGTTGGGGTTCATGTAACCTGCAGCGCTGGCATCGGCCCCAAAATAGTCGTTTGGTGAACGCGTTTCGTAATAATATTTAATAATATCCGGGTATGTCTCCGCCAGGTTAGGGTTAATCCCCCACAGTAACGGGATAGCCCCTCTCTGTGTGTCGCTCCAGTGTTTAGGCAGGAAATCATAAAGCGGGGTGGATGAATCGTAGTCAGCCATAAGAATACATATATACGTTTTATTTTCCTGTTTCTGAACTGTTTTAGGCCGGCGCTGCTTCAGAGGGGCAAACGGCGCCTGGCTGTGCAACGACTGGTTATAGCAATTGCTGGCAACTGTATTCTGGTAACAGTTGTATGGTGAAATCAGATAAACGGTTTCCCACTCGGTTGGCACAGGATCGTGGGAACTTTTATGGCCCGGTACATTACTGTATTTGGAGAAAGCAAAAAAACCAGCGACTTCCGTCATTTGCTTACCGGCAGTTTGTTTCAGCATTTCCTCTAATATCAATTTATAAGTTTCAAGATCAGTACCCGGCTTTTGGTCCGGATCGTCTTGTGGCGCTTCATCGCCCCAGGGGGAAAGATCGTAAACAAATGAGCGGTTTTTCACGGCCCAATCCCGTGTCACAACATATCCTACATTGCCTTTCGCCCGGGTTGAAAAGGGGTCTTCGTAAAGGCAGAGCCAATGTCCGGAACACAGTCCTTTGCCAAGGTATTCGCGTATTGCCCAACGATAGGCGTCATTTTTCTTACTTCCGGTTTCCTGCCCCGTGAACATTCCCCTAAGATCCTTAATAACCTTCAGGTCCCATTTTTTCAGGTATTTTTCTGCGAATTCAGGGCTAAAAACAACCCCATCCCCAACTCCGGCAATTGTGGTAGCCACATTCATTGAAGCTGGTACAGCCGGGTCCCAGATTACGGCGCCCCTGACTTTCCCTTTTGCAAGGGCGAAAAGGGCATCGATGTTGGGGAGTGGTTTTATATCACGGCCATGAAGCCACCCTCCGGATGAGAACAACTCCAGCCAATAGGCAGGCCTGCTATTGGTTTTCGATAATACATAGACTGTTGGGGCTTCCCGGTTGATGATCCCCTGAAGGCACGCAACAGCCATCGCTTCATCGTACGATTCGGCAGTCCCACTCTGTGAAAGTGTGTAAGTGTAAAGTGGCCCGCCCCCCTTAGTATTTTTCTTTTCAGCAACACAGAATGAAAAGGTAAGCCCCAGGAGCACAACGAGTAATACGGGCAGTTTAAAAATGACATTCTTCATCATTTTTTTGTTTATATTGTATTATTTTAAGCATATCCTGAGAAGCAGGGGTCAATTTTAGTTTCCTTTCACTAAGTTGAACCATGCCCTGAAAGATTTAAAATATCTTTTGACACTTAAGTGACATTGACTGTCCTTACTTGCCGCAAGGTCACCGGCCCAAGCAAACCCGAGGACAGGAGGGAATCCTCACGACTCCAGTGTTTCCAGGTACAGAAGGTCAGACGACGGGATTCAGGGCGTGGCTGCCCATTTTTCAGCCACTCCGGCCAGGCCGGAATGACACCACTTTTCCACTGGCCATTTTTCGTGCAGTCATCCGGAAACTGCTCGTCTCCAATCAACCGGTTGGGCCACAAATTGGTGATGCGGACCTCCAATTCATTGTTTTGCGGACCTAGCAACCCTGTAATCTCACAAACAAATGGTGGTTTCCAAAGCGTGCCCAGAGATTTGCCGTTGAGCCAGACTTCGGCGATTATCTCAACCCTGCCCAGATCGAGGAACAATTTGCAATGAGGAGCCACGCTTATGGACGGGAATATGGTTTTGTAGATTGCCGTACCGGAGAAGTAGCGTACGCCGGCATCGGAGTGCTCCGTCCAGGAAATAAGCTTATCAAGAACTATTTTCCCCGGGGCGCCCCAGCCTGCGGGAAACAAAAGAGCCCACGGGCCATCAACGGTCTTAGGCGCAGGTAGCGCGGAAACTTCCAGCCGATGCTCTTGCCTGCCGGGAATGGTGATGAGATACTGCCCCGCCTGTGCAGCGCGGAGTTCTATCTTCTTCCCATCACTCCACAACGAGCCAGGAAGACTCTGAGGTAAAACCAACGACGACGCCGGGTCATCCACAAAAGATACCGCGGTCGCGTGGAGTTTAGGCGAGCCGGAACGGAAGACCACAAACACTGAACCTGAAGGATCGAAATGAAGTGGAATGAGTGTTGTGCCACCGGTCTCTTCATACACGGAACAAGACTCAATAAGGCCGCTGTCGGCATACCAAAGTTCAGGCGTTTTACCCGCAACGCGGAATGTGCAATCAATAACGCCCGCGTTGGGACTGGTACTGGCAACGAAGTAGAAATCCGTGTCTCCAAGCTGGCGATGTATGGAATGCAGAACCATCCCCCGATTTTCGTCATAGCTAAAATCGGGCGGAAGCTTATCATCTGCTAAAATCTGACTGAAAGACTGTCCCCCTTTTACATACATTGCTAGCTCCCGCACCAGTTGGTCGTATTCTCCTTTGCCCACAACATCAACGAGGCTGGGCGACTCGTGTGGAAGACCGCCGGCAATCCGTGCACCATTCCGGGCCAGCAACATAATCTTACGCAGCGAAGCCAATGTCACGCGACCGTGATTAGGCAACACAAGGTAGCGGTAACTTTTGCCGCACTTAAGTACAATCCGGCCTTTCTGTACCGAGGCTCCATTGAGAATCTCACTCCCGCATGCGTCAAAATCATAGCCGTCGGGCAACTCCATCTCAAAGGGATCCACACCGGACGGCGAATCATTGCCCTGAAAATAAAGAATGTCGGCCACATGCCCGCCCGATTGGAGCAACGCCTGACAGCGTGAAATGTAACTTACCCACTCCTTCCCTCCGTGATGCCACCAGGTCTCGCCGCGATCAAAGTGAATTCCATTCTGTCCGCAGGTGAACCCAGGGCGCATGTGGTCACCAAGCAGCGGCTGGAGTGTGCTGACGTGAATGCAATACTGGTTGACGCCGCAGCAGAAAATGAAGTCACCCAGCGACTTCAGTGAAAACGGGTGGTCTTTCCACCTTCCGAAGTTTGGCAGCCCGGAGGTAAACGATTCTGCCCCAATAATCTTCTTCCCTGCAGCGCGCCCGGCAACCACGGCTCGAAGCCCTGATTTTTTGCCATTAATTGGCTGCTGCAACCAAACTTCAGTCATGGGGAGATCGGCCCGAAGTCCCACCTGTAATTGTTCGAAAGGACCACCATAAGGTTCTGCCGAAAAACGTATTCCGTCTTCGTGGCACCTTTCGGCCAGCCGACCGTAGTTGTTGTCAGCAAAAAGATCGCCGATCGTGCGCCGAAAATCCCATAGAAACTTCTCAGTTGTTTCAATACTCCCGACGGCCCGTCCGGTAAGCGCCGGCATGTATTTAATCAGGTCGTAACCTCTGCGTTCACGGAAGTCGTCGGGAAATTTAGCCGTCCAGTTTTGCCAGCCGGATTCGTAACTGTCCACATGATAGTAGGCCATGGCGCGGCGGGTCAGGTTGGGTCCAAATTCCTGAAGCAATGGCTTGACGCAATGGTCGTAATGGAAGTCGGCCGCCTCACGACTCAGCTTATCGCAGTCCAGCCCCGGACTACCCACTGGCGTGGGGAACAGGTAGATTCCGGTGGGTGTTTGCCCAATCCGCAAAATCGACCATCGTCCTGGGGGCATCAACCAGTTTAATCTGCCATCGGCCTCCAGTTTGCCGGTCAAGTCAACCACCTGATCGAGGGGAATAACATCTCCTTCATTCGGACGGCAATCGTTCGGGTCCGGACTCACCGGATTGCCCGAAAAACCAGCCTTCACCGTCCAGTTCGTAACCCGGAAACCGCTGAAGAACCTCAGGGCTTTTATCTGTACTCGTTGCCCTTCTGTACGGGTTTCGAATACCAATCGGAATTTGTCTGACTTTACTGCGGCGAAACTGGCAGAACCGATGTGATCGGCAAACGGACCGGAGGTATTTGAGTTCAGCCGGACGACAGGACGGAAGGTTGCTGACACATCATCCCACGCAAACAATTGAGCATGAATGCTGCCACCTCCTTTCGCCCCACGCACGAAGATCGAACGGACTTCCACAGGATACGGGAACACAAGATCAAACTTCGCCGGCAGGGTTACCTCTCTGTTATCTTCTTGCGAGACGGAGTTAGCCGAGGGCATTCCCGGCCACTGGGAAAGCACGGGAGCAGTCAGGACCGCACTTGGCTTCAGGGTCGAAGCCGCCTGTGGAAGAAGCTTTCCATCGATGTCCACGACTTGCGGCAGCGGCAATGGCTCGTCGCTGGCAGGAGTTGGAAACGCGAGGACCGCGGCGTCGCGGTAATATCCAAGCCGGGTGGGAGGCTGAGGCAGTACGGCAGTAAACTCGCTCCCTCCCTCGACAGTCGTCTCGTCCCAGGTCAACTCCTGCATCGAGAGTTCAGGAGTAATCCATGGTCCTCCGCTGCCCGACCAGCCGGGGCAATTCATACTGACCTTGATGTTCCGCTTTTCAGCTTCTTCCACTGCGAATTCTACCAGTTCATACCACTCCCGGCTGCGATTGACCACCGGACCGGAGGGAAGAAGGCCAATATCGAAATAGTTCACTCCGCCAACCCCTACCTCGGCTAATCCTTCCAGATCGGCCAGAATACCTTCGCGGGTAATATTGCCGTTCATCCAGTACCAATAACACCGTGGCCGCGCCTCGGCCGGCGAATGGATAAAAACTTCGGCCAACGGATCTGCCTGAGACAAAGATGACGCGGATTCTGCCCTGCTGCCAAATGCCCTTATTCCAAAGCCCGTTGCAGCAATTCCTGTTGAGGCCAGAGTGATGAACTTTCGGCGGGTCAATTCTCCGTCACTTTTGTTTTCCTCTTCCTTGGTTTCGTCGAATAATTTATTGGACATATACTTACCTTTCATATTCTCTAATTATTTACAAGTTTTTAAGCCACTTTTTTTGTGGAGCTATTATTTTTTTTCTCTCTTGGATCAAGGCATTGTTTATTAAATACTTATGGATGGGTCGTTGATTTCCATGCCAGTTTGTAAATCCGGAATGACCTTTCTGAATCAGGACGGACTTTGTTAGCCGCGCAATAGGTAACCCCGCCATCCTTGAAAAACCTTGCATAGCCCATCCCTTCGCGGGGCCCAAACGGAGAGACAGGGTTGCCTGGCCAGTTTTCCCAGCTTGTACTCGTCAAATTGACGCTTCGGAGCAGTCCAAATGCCCAATTCTGGCCGGCAGTACCGATTAAGCTTTTATCGGCGCCTTCGATCAACATGTACCAGTAAGGGCCTTCTTTGATGCATGTCGCCTCTCCTACGCCAATACTGCCAGGATTCCCGTTTAGGTCGCCTTGCCAGGCAACATTCCATTTATTGGAGTCGTACGCGTCAACAATACAATCCGGGGCAGCGGGGGTATAGGTTTGAAAATCCGTGGTCGTCGCGATACCCCGGAACCCGTAAACCGACA
>JAJYNB010000323.1 GCA_021786555.1 Bacillota bacterium
TTGGGTAAGGTTGCCCTTGGCCCCGTAGAAAACCCCGTACTGGTTGATGCCAAAACCGTAATACCAGCCCCCGCCGCCGTTTGTATTGGGCAAACCGTTATAGAACAGGGTTAGCAGGGCCAGTTGGCTGCTTTTGGTGCCGCCGTCGGTAACATTTACTGTGGCCTGGTAATCAAAGGTAGTAACTTGGTGATTGTAGTAGAGAATCTTGTCGTTGGCGTTGGCTTTTTTGGTGATTTCCTGGCTGCTGTCATCCACCTGGCCAAATCCTTCGACGTCTCCCCGGTCCGCCACCCAGTCCGGGGTGCTCCAGGAGTTGTTATCGTCCGGACCGGGGGAAGTGCCGGTCTGGTTCTTGCCGTTCTGGAAATTTCCTGTGTTTACGCTGAGCGCCCCCAGCATGAAAGCATTCTCAGGCTGACTCCCGCCCAGGTCATTATTATTAGGGGTAACCGCCCAGACATCGAAAACGGTACTCGTTTGCTTAATATCGTTTTTGTTCAGTTCAAACCAGATATCGGTACCTAAGCTGGTGCGGATAATCTGGGTATTGGAACCATTGTTGGCGTAAGTGATAACGTCACTATCTGTTAATTTGGAACCTTGGGGCACCAACTTTATATAGGTTGAGCCATTAAAATGGGTGTCAACACCAGAGATGTGGATGGTTTGTTGAGCACCATTACCGCTGGTATCCTTGTCGTCGTCGTCGTTTTCATCATTATTTTCCGTGTTGACCTTTACCACCCCGTTGAACTGCACATTGTTTGGCGCCACCATGACAATGCGAGGTACGCCCGAGGTATTGTAGTTAACGGAGCGGCAGACGGCGGTGTCAGCCAGCGTCATCTGGGAAGTGCCTACGGAGACCGTCATGGAAATGCTAACCTGGTCGTTTTTCCCCGGGGGGCTGAAGAAAGCCATACTTATAGCGTGGATAATGTATAAGATTTTACCACTGGAATCTTTAAGGTAAACCTGTTGCTTAGTACTGTCAAAGCCGTAAGTGATGCTTGTGTTGTCCTGCTCGGTTAACACGATGGTTTGAGGATCTGATACATTCGTATATTTAGCTGACTCAATATCCTTCACCATTCGGGTCAAAACCGCCCTGGCACTCTCCCGGCTGTCGAGGTCGTTGCTCTGTTTGGCAAGAAAAACCTGGCCCTTACCTACAGCGCTGAGCACTGCCATGCCGATTACTGAAAGGATCACCACACTGGCAGTCACTTCCAGCAGGGTGAAACCCCGTTCTCTCCTCACCCATGGCTTTAATAGTCTTCTGAACAACTATCCTCACCTCCCCACTAATTCACTTGTTAAGGCCACCTGTCTGGTGGACCTTAATGTATAGTCCTGCCAGGATACCCTTACTGTTACCAACATGTCATAGAAAGTATAGCTTTGGCTCGGTGTCTGATAGGAAGTTGGGTTTTTACCGAGATTTGCCGAAATGGTAAAGGTCTTGCTGACATGTGCTTCGATGGTTTGTGTGGTAGTTTGGCCGGCAAGAATGTTTTGCAAAGTACCGGAATCAAAATCGCTGGGTGACTTGGGATACTGGGCTTTAATCTCCTCCATCTGCTGCATGGCCAGTCCCATGGCAACGGTGCGGGCCTGGGCTTCCTGACTCAGCCGCACACCCCAGTTAAGTACAGAAACCACAGCCATCACAGCCACTGTAAGGATTACGGCCGCTACCATGACTTCCACCAAAGTAAACCCGGCTTCATGCGAGTGCGTTCGGCGCTTAGATTCCAATAGTCCACCCCCCAAACAAAAACTGCCCGCAGGTAACGGACAGGCGGAACCCCTATCTTACCTGGCGGTCCGGCCGGCATAGCCACAAATCGAGGTTATGGAACGAATGTCCTGAAAGGTTAAAGGATTAACTTAAGCCGGACTTCATACCTCGATCTGGCGTTAGCCCCGCAACTTTGCGTCACCAGGTTTCCCTGGTTTTGCCCTTTTCAGATTACAGTTGTTTCTGTAGATTTTGCTATTATTTCGCCACCCCTTTGGCTTTTCCCGGGGGTGTTCATATAAACGGGTCATAACACTGTATAAACAGGTCAAATTGTCTCATGTATTTCAAATGATGGCAGCCCGTTCCAAGGGGCCTTGCTGTACGGAATACCTGCAACGAAAAAGCAGGACCTGTTGCGGTCCTGCTGTCGAAAATCAGATATCGTAGGTGTCAGGCTCGGTGTAATCCAGAGTTTCTTCATCAATAAAAACCACCGTGTCGCAGTTGGGGCAGGTAATCTCCATTACGTCTTCCTCCTCAAGAATCTCCGGATCAAAATATACTGTTTCATGGCAGTTAGGGCAGTCGATTTCCACCATGTCCTCATCGTTCATGTCGTCCAGTGCCAGGGGGCTGTCCTCATAAACTTCACCTTCCAGGTCGTTAAGGTCCTCGTCCAGGGTTTCCACATAGGTTTCCAGATCTGAATGGGCTTCCCTTAAGTCAGAAACCGAAAGGGCCAGATCCTGCAACAGGTTAATCATCCCGTTCAACACCTTGCCCTCTTTTGAATCCCTTCCCAAATCCAACCCTTCAGCCAGGCCCTGCAAATAAGCGGCCCGTTCCGTCAATTCGCGCATGGCGGTACCTCCTCTAAGCTGTTAACTCTAGCTTAGTATGCCACCATGCCCCCATTTTAATCAAAATCCTTAAGCCCGTTGGACATAGCTTCCGGTGCGGGTGTCGATGATAAGGACATCACCGTTGTTGACAAAAAACGGCACCTGCACCACGGCCCCAGTTTCCAGGGTTGCGGGCTTGGACCCGCCGGTCGCTGTGTCCCCGCGCACGCCGGGCTCGGTTTCCACAACCTGCAGTTGGACGGAATTGGGTATGTCAATGCCAATTACATTGCCCTGGAAAAAGACCGTGCCAATGGACATGTTCTCTTTCAGCCATTTGACTCCGTCGCCGATTTGCTCCGCCGTAAGAGTATACTGTTCATAATTATTGGTATCCATTACCACAAAGTTATCCCCGTCTTTATACAGGAACTGCATCTCGCGTCTTTCAATCCTGGCCTTGGGAACCTTCTCACCGGCGTTAAACTTGCGTTCCACCACTCCCCCGGTTTTGACGTTTTTCAACTTAGTGCGGACGAAGGCTGCACCCTTGCCGGGTTTAACATGTTGAAATTCCACCACCTGAAAAACTTCACCTTCAAGCTCAATTGTCGTTCCTGTACGAAACTCATTGGATGAGATCATTTAATGGCTTCCTCCTAATTTATCTTTGACTTTAGTAATGCCCTTCAGGCATTTTTTGATGCCAATCCGAGCATCCACAAACGGCTTACAATATGATCAATTCTTTTGCAGACTTGGTGAGGAGGGTGCAGCCCGTCTCTGTTACTGCCACTGTATCTTCAATCCTCACCCCGCCCCAGTCCGGCAGATAAATTCCCGGTTCCACCGTGACTACCATGCCAGGCTCCAACACTTTAAGTCCGGCTGGACTTAACCTGGGTTCTTCGTGTACTGCCAGTCCCACGCCGTGACCAAGCCCGTGGCCAAAATTCTCACCATAACCGTTCCGGCTGATTATCTCCCGCGCAACCTTGTCCACTTCCTGACCGGTCATACCGGCTTTCAGCGCCTCCAGGGATGCGGTCTGCGCCTCCAGGACCACCCGGTAGATTTCCCGCTGCTGGTCCGACGCTTCTCCCACCACTATAGTCCTGGTTATGTCAGAACAATAGCCGTTCACGACACAGCCGAAGTCCATGGTGACAAGCTCGCCCTTAGCAATCCGCCGCTCCGTAGCTGTACCGTGGGGCAGGGATGAGCGGGGACCCGATGCCACAATAAATTCAAAGGACGGGCCCGATGCTCCCTGCTGCCGCATAAAGAATTCCAGCTCAAGCCCGATTTCACGCTCCGAGATGCCGGGTTGAAGATAGGTTAGAATATGGGAAAAGGCCCTGTCGGCCAATTCGCCGGCCCGCCGCATTTCCGCCAGTTCCTTGTCTTCCTTGATGCTGCGCAGGTTTTCCACCAAACCGGCAACCGGAACCAGCCTGCACTCTTTGAGCTTCTCGCTTACGAGCTGGAACTGCTCATACGTGACAAAATTTTGTTCAAAGGCCAGGTTAACCACGCCCCGGGCGTAAATCCCAAGGTCATCCCAGATAACCTGGCCATGCTTGATAACCCTGAAGGAATGCGCCTGGGCCGCCGCCTGTTCCGTGTAGCGGAAATCCGTGAATAAGAGGGCCTCCGAAGCAGTAATCAGGAGCGCTCCGGAAGATCCGGTAAATCCGCTGAGATACCGTCTGTTATCCGGCTCTAAGATAAGAATTCCGTCCAGTCCCTGGCTGAGCAAGTCCTTTCTCAGTTTTGTCAGCCTCTCCACCCAACAACCCCCCGTCATGGCCCTAGGCCCTATGTGCCTTCACCGCTGCCAGTTCAATCCGTGCCCCTTCCCAATACCTAAGAAATTTTACCATAATTTTTGACTATTGTGTAGGCCTTATGCATCCCGCCAAACAAACAAACTCTTAGCAACTGTTCCAGGAGTCAAAGCAACCTCCCAAAGGGAGGTTGAAGCTGGTTCGCCTATACTCGTTAATTTCGTCTGAAACCAGGTCACTGGCGGGGAGAGTGAACGATATCGATGTTGGAGATCATCACCTGGGTTTCGGAGAGAGTGAGATCCGGGTTGCGTGTAACTGTATGCACTTCTGTCCTCGGCAAGATTATATGGACTTCGTGAGGGACATTGTTGTCAATCACTCTTTTCAGTTCAAAGTCAATTCCGGCGATATTTACACCGATAAGGTCCATGTTTTTTCCCGCAAAAGACTCGCCTTCTTCTGGGGAATCACTGTAGCTGTTTGAACCAGGATTACTCCCGGGACGGCTTTTCGGATCAGCCTTTGTTCCAGGCAGTTTTACCACCTGGCCTATTTCCAGCTTATCAGGGTCCACCCCGGGGTTTAACCGCAGGACCTGGTCAAGACTCGTCCCGGTACGTTTAGCCAGGAGATAGAAATTATCCCCTGGCTGGATTTTGTAGGTACTGGTGCTCGTGTCGGCCATCAGGCATCCCTCCTCCGATTAACATATGCCTGATTTTACCAAATGTCTACCATGTAAAGGGGTCAGCCTTGCCCTGAGCCTCCACCATAGGCTGGTAACCGTAACCCGGCAGGGGTGTCCTGGCAAAATAAATCTGCACGGTCACGCTCCCCGTATATACCGGGGAGGGTTTATCACTTCTCCTCAGGGAAAAGTCGCCTACGGTATAGGTACGCTGATGGTTGGTTTCCAGGGCCTTTACAACGCTGAAGGCCGAGGGGTAGCTGGCAGTAAAGCTTATTTTTAATTGCCGGAAGTCGAGAGCAGGGTCCAAACCCTTTCCCGCTGCTCCAGTATCCAAAGCCATATTTTTTACAGCGGCGCCGTTGGACAGAAAAATACTCTCCACATCTTGCATTACTGTGGGCAGCGAGTCAACAGTGGGCAGTTCGTGCTGCAGCTCTGTGGCCTGGGCAGCCAGATTAACTTTCAAAGCCTCATAATCCTTTTGTTTTGCCAGCAGCGACTTGTTTTTGCTCACCTCGGACTGCAGGCTCTGGATTTTGCTTTGGACCCCGGAGATCTGACTGTCGTAGCGGGTGAACCAGAAAGAATAAAAGCCGTAGACGAGCAGGGCCAGGACAGCAACCACGGCGATAATTTTTTCCCTGGGCTGGAGTTTGATGCCCTTAATCACTTGCCCTGGCCCCCTTTCGCATATTTCACACTGATTTGAGCCTGTACCGGCTTACCTGTATCCTGACCCAGAGACTGGATACTGACAGCGGAAAAGTTCTTTTCCTGCTTGAGGGAGTCAACAAATTTCTCAACAGGCACAAAGGAGACCGCCTCGAGATGGATATCAATGCTGCCGTCCTTAAGACTCAAGCTGGAGAGGCTCACCCCGGCGGGAGTACGGGCCTGAATACCGCTCAGCACTACATTGGCGC
>JAJYNB010000352.1 GCA_021786555.1 Bacillota bacterium
CTCCTGACTCCTGACTCCTGACTCCTGAATTCTCTACTTGTAATACCGTTTCAAGACTGTCGACAGGTTTTGGGTCATAGCTTCAACCAAGGTGCACGCTTTGGCGTAGTCCATGCGGGTAGGCCCCAGAACTCCGATTACGCCCGCAATTTGGCCGTCAACCTGATAGGATGCGGTGATCAGGCTGCAGTCATGCATTTCCTCCAGTTTATTTTCCCCACCAATCCTGACCGTTAATCCCCCGCCAGTCTCCTCACTCAGGATTTTTTTCAAGACCGAGCCTTCCTCAAAGATTTGGAGCAAGCTTTTTAGTTTGTGCACATCTTTGAATTCAGGTTGATTGAGCATGTTCAATGTGCCGCCCAGCACCACACCGTTACTGTCCCTGCCGTCTACCATAGGTCCCAGAAACTCCAGGGCCATGTTGATCAAATCCTTCTGCCGGGTCAACTCGGAATAAATCTCCCGCAGCAGGCTTGATTTCACCTTTTCAAGTGTCAGTCCTTTTAATTTGCCGTTAAGAATAGTTGTCACGTGCTGCAGGTCTTCAGCCGTTGTGCTTTCTGCCACATCAACAATATGGTTTTCCACGGCGCCGCTCTCCCGCACCACCACCATCAAAGCCTTGGCTTGCTGATAAGGCAGGATATGCACCTGGTGCAGCGGACTGTTGGTTTGCTGGGAAGTGAGAACCAACGAGGTCAGGTTGGTAAGCTGGGACAAGAGTCTGGAAGTGTCTTGGACCAGGCCTTGGATTTTCTTGATCTTTTGAAAGACAATGCTTTCAACTACAGACCTTTCGTCTCCGCTGAGGGAGGCCTTTTGCATCAGCCAGTCCACATAAAAGCGGTAGCCGGCATCGGATGGTATGCGTCCGGCCGAAGTATGAGGCTGTTCTATCAATCCCAGGTCTTCCAAGTCAGCCATCTCGTTGCGAATTGTTGCGGAACTTACCCCGAGGTTGAAATTGCGGGCGATTGTCCTTGATCCAACCGGTTCGGCGGTAGCAATGTAGTCCAAAACGATGGCCTCAAGCACTTTTTTCTTGCGTTCGTCCATCTGCAACCCATCACCCCCGGGTTTTTTGTTAGCACTCTCGCTTATCGAGTGCTAAAATCTACTTAAAAAATACCACCAGCTTTTTTTTTTGTCAAGCATGGACAACTATAGGCAACTAAGGAAGAAACTCACAAAAAACCTCATTGGCCAGCAGGGTTCCGGTGCTGCTCAACCGCACCCCGTCCCCGTCGTCCAGCAGTAAGCCTTTATTAACCAGCGCAGCAATCCGGTCCCCATATACTTGGTCCAGCTCAACTCCAAACCGCTGGGCAAATCGCGACCTTTGTACCCCTGCCATAAGGCGGAGCCCCAAAAACATACTCTCTGACATCTCCTGGTCCGGTGTTGGTTCTTCCTTTTCTTCCAGCGGCAGACGCCCCTGGTCGATTGCAGTCCTGTACTGCTCCACCTGCCGGTAATTGGTGCTGCGCGCCTTGTGCCGGTAGGACGCAGCTCCGGCACCAAAACCGAGGTACTCTTCGTTGTGCCAGTAAACCTGATTGTGGCGGCATTCTCTGTCCGGCAGGGCATAGTTGGAAATCTCATAATGGTAATAACCCGACTGAGTCAGAAACTCTTTACTCCGGCTGAACATCCTGGCCCTCGCCTCTTCTTCCGGCATCTCCAGGTGCCCCTCCAGATAGTCCCGGCCGAAAGGAGTTTCCTCCTCAATAATTAATCCGTATACCGAAAGATGTTCCGGCGCCAGTTCAACAGCCTGCTCCAAGGTTTGATGCCACCCCGTCTCCGTCATCCCGGGCAGCCCATGCATCAGGTCCAGATTGATGTTCTTAAAGCCAGCCCTCCGGGCCAGCTCACAGGCTTCAACCGCCTGCTGCGGCGTATGAATCCTCCCCAACCGTTTGAGCAGCCCCGGATCCAGTCCCTGCACCCCCAAAGACAGCCTGTTAACCCCCAGCCGCCTCAGCAGAGTGAGCTTGGAGAAATCCACCGTGCCAGGGTTCGCCTCCAGGGAGATCTCCGCATCAGCCCCGAGGGTGAAATTGTCCCGGACCGCCTTAAACAGTAACTCCAGCTGCCTGGCAGAAAGTATACTTGGGGTTCCACCCCCTACGTACAGGGTGCTCACTTCCATCCCCGCGGTTTCTACCTTGTACCAGCTCATCTCCCTGGCCAAAGCCGCCAGGTACCCATCCACATCCATCCCAGCCACCGGGTAAGACGGAAAATCGCAGTAATTGCACTTCCTGACGCAAAACGGTATATGAATGTAAACAGCCAGTCCCATAACCAACCTCCCCAGGTGACTCAAAAAGTGAGTCAGCTGGGGACGGTTCCTGATTGACTCAAAAAGAGAGCATTGGAGAACCGTCCCCCGGTGACTAAAGGTGACTTAAAAAGTGAGTCAATGAAGACCCGTCCCCAGGTGATCCAAATGACTCATCAGAAATGCAAATAACGACCCGAACAAGGCCGTTCAAAAACGAGTATAGCGCGAAGCCAGGCGTGCCGGCACCGGAGGCGTACTAGACGTACGTTGAGGATGCCGGCACGCCTGGCGACAAAGCTAGACGAAGTTTTTCAACGGCCTCGGCTAGTCGTCGATACGCAGGACGGCCATGAAGGCCTCCTGCGGGATCTCCACACTGCCCACCAGCTTCATCCTCTTCTTGCCTTCTTTCTGTTTCTCCAGCAGCTTGCGTTTACGGGTAATGTCCCCGCCATAGCACTTATCCAATACATTCTTGCGCATAGCCCTGATGGTTTCCCGGGCGATTACCCGGTTGCCCACCGTAGCCTGAACCGGCACTTCGAACATCTGGCGCGGGATAATCTCCTTCAGCTTTTCGACCAGCGCTTTTCCCCGGTTAAAAGCCTTGTCCCTGTGTACAATCGAAGAAAGCGCGTCCACCAGTTCGCCATTCAGCATAATGTCCAGCTTGACCAATTCAGCTTCCTTGTAGCCAGCCAGTTCATAGTCCAGGGAAGCATACCCCCTGGTGCGGGATTTTAGCTGATCAAAATAGTCGAACACAATCTCACTCAAAGGCATCTCATAAGTCAGCATAACCCGGTTGGCCGAGAGGTATTCCATGTTAAGGTAAGCGCCCCGCTTTTCCTGATTTAACTCCATGATGCTTCCCACGTACTCGTTGGGAACCATGATCGTGGCTTTCACATTGGGCTCTTCGATGCTCAGAATCTCCTGGACTGACGGCAAATTGCTGGGATTGTCCACCATGGTTGTTTCCCCGCTAATCTTGTTCACTTTGTAAACCACACTGGGGGCGGTGGTAATCAGATTAAGGTTATATTCCCGTTCCAGGCGCTCCTGGATTATTTCCATATGCAAGAGCCCCAAAAACCCGCAGCGAAAACCGAATCCCAAGGCCACGGAGGTCTCAGGCTCGAACACCAGGGAAGAATCATTTAGATGAAGTTTTTCCAGGGCGTCCCTTAGGTTGCCGTAGTCCCCGGTGTCCACAGGATAGAGGCCGCAGTAAACCATAGGCGTAGCCTTGCGGTAACCTGGCAGGGGAAACAAAGCGGCGTTTTCTGAATCGGTAATAGTGTCACCCACCTGGGTATCCTTGACGTTCTTAATACTGGCCGCCACAAAACCTACTTCGCCCGCCTTCAACTCCCCCACAATTTTCATGGCAGGTGCAAAAACGCCCACTTCCGTCACTTCAAATACCCTGCCGGAGGACATCATTTTGATTTTGGTGCCTTTGCTCAATCTGCCTTCCATAACCCTGATATAGGACACAGCCCCCTTGTAGGGGTCAAAGTGGGAGTCAAAAATCAGCGCTTTGAGTGGGGCATTGTCGTTGCCCTCGGGCGGCGGAATTTTGGAGACTATCTGCTCCAAAATCTCTTCAACCCCGATTCCTGCCTTGGCCGAAGCCAAGATCGCCTCACTGGCGTCCAAGCCGATCACTTCTTCGATTTCGGCCTTCACCCGTTCCGGTTCTGCGCTGGGCAAATCTATTTTATTGATTACCGGCACAATCTCCAAATTGTTTTCCAAAGCCAGATAAACATTGGCCAGAGTCTGGGCTTCAATTCCCTGTGCCGCATCCACTACAAGCAAAGCGCCCTCGCAAGCGGCCAGGCTGCGGGAGACCTCATAGGTAAAATCCACGTGTCCCGGCGTATCAATCAAATTAAGGGTATACAACTGCCCGTCCCTGGCCCGGTAGTTCAGACGCACCGCCTGCAGTTTGATGGTGATGCCCCGTTCCCGCTCCAGGTCCATGGTGTCCAGGACCTGATCTGCCATTTCCCGTTCTGACAGGGCCCCCGTGTATTCAATCAAACGGTCGGCCAGAGTGGACTTGCCGTGGTCGATATGGGCGATAATACAAAAATTGCGCAGGTACCGGGATGTTTCCCCCATAGTTCTCCCTCGTTTCTCCCAGAAACTCATACTGTAATAGAAAATTATTATAACAAAAATGCGCCAGCCCGGCAATCATCTGGTTTTTGTGATTGTTCCACTAGCCGCAAAACTGTTGCCTGATGCAGTAAAGTGTAATATAATTAAAGCAGTGACATTGATAATTATTCTCAATTAAGGAGCTTGCATAAATGTCTACAGCCAAAAAACTTGTCGTACCGGGGACCCTCAACCGAACAAACTATGGAACCACCCGCTGGCTGGCCCTCTTGGCTACTTTGGGTCCAGGTGTTACCGTCATGCTTGCCGACACGGACGCCGGTTCCATCATCACCGCGGCCCAGTCCGGCGCCCAGTGGGGCTACCGCCTCGTCATCCTGCAGCTGCTGCTTATCCCTATCCTTTATTTTATGCAGGAGCTCACTACAAGGATTGGAATCACTACCGGCCGGGGACATGGCGAATTGATTAAGGAACAATTCGGTCCCAAATGGGCCTGGTTTTCTGTCCTCACCCTTTTCGTTTCCGCTGTGGGAGCCTTGGTGACGGAATTCTCCGGCATTGCCGGTGCCGGGCTGCTGTTTGGCGTACCCCCATGGGTGAGTGTACCGGCTGCGGCGTTACTGTTGATTCTCATTACCCGCTGGGGACGTTATTCCCGGGTGGAACGCATCGCCATCTTCATCGGCCTGTTTGAATTGGTCTTTCTGCCTGCCGTATTCCTTGCCCATCCGGACCCAACCGCTCTGGTCCATGCCCTGTACGGCAGCCAGCCCCTGCATGACAGGTCTTACTGGCTGCTGATTGCAGCCAATGTTGGCGCTGTGATTATGCCCTGGATGGTATTTTACCAGCAGGGTGCGGTGGTGGATAAAGGACTGACTCCTGCCGCATTGAAATTCAGCCGGGTGGATACGGCTGTCGGTTCCGTCGCCACCCAGGTGATAATGATAGCTGTCCTGGTCCTTGCGGCCGCAACCATCGGACGTACCCACCCCGATGCGCCTTTAGCCGACGTGCAGCAAATTGCCCTTGCCCTGGCGCCTGTAGTCGGCACTTTGGGCGGGAAGGTGCTCTTTGCAGTGGGTGTCACCGGTGCGGCGCTGATTGCAGCCATCGTAGTCTCCCTGGCTGTATCCTGGGCTTTCGGCGAAGTCCTGGGGTTCCGCTGCAGCCTTAACTGCACCTGGCGTGAAGCTCCTGCCTTTTACTCCCTTTACGCCGGCGGCATCATTATTGCCGGGACCTTGGTGCTCCTGGGTATTCCCCTGGTCTCACTCACCATTGCCGTGGAAATTATGAACGCGCTTCTTTTGCCCATCGTAACCGGTTTCCTGCTGGCACTGGGCTGGAAAGCCCTGCCACACCCTTACCGCCTGCGCGTCTGGGAAAAAGCCGTGCTCATCTTCATCTATTTGGTCATCTGCTCCCTGGGCATCTTCACCCTGTTTCAACTGCACCTGTTTAGCCGGTAACGGGTTACCTTTTTTACCCCTTCCGGGCATAGACGTGAAAAAAGGGGGGCCGGAAAGGGCCG
>JAJYNB010000342.1 GCA_021786555.1 Bacillota bacterium
CGGCGAAGTCTTCAAACACCTGCTGGCAGAGCCCAGGGTATACAAGAGCGGGGATTTCAAATTTAAAGGCGGGGCGCGGGTCTTCGGCAAAAAGATAATCAATCCTGAAAGCGTTGAAGTTACCCAGATGATTGAAACCCATATCGACGTATACGCCCCAGACAGCTGCAGCCAAAAACACGGACATATGAACAGTGCCGTCTTCTACATTCTGGATGGTGCTGGCTACGACGTGCATGACGAGGTGCGGCATGATTGGGAAGCGGGGGATGTATGCGTAGTATCGAATGGCTGTGTCCACCGGCACTACAACGCGTCTAAAGACAAGCCGGCCCGGGTGCTGGTGATGAAGGCCAAACCGTTATTCCTGTTTGCGCACATGTTATACCAAAAAATTGTCGAGTACCCGGAGCAGAGTCCTGTACCTGGTTTTGAGGACTTTAGGCCGGAAGATTAGCAGTGAAAGGCTCGATGGAGGCAGTTGTAAGAGCAGGCTTGGTTCAGGCTTTTCAACGGTCTATAACTTAGCTGGAAGGGTGGCTGGAATAAATGCGCAGCTATCATAACTTGGCGGAACACCTCCAATACCTGGAGGAAAAAGGCATGCTTATCCGTGTGAAGCGGGAAATAAACAAAGAGACAGAACTGCATCCCCTCGTTCGCTGGCAGTATAGGGGTGGAATCCCGGAAGCGCAGCGCAAGGCTTTTCTGTTTGAAAACGTGATCGACTCCAAAGGGGAGAAGTATTCCATGCCTGTGAGCGTAGCGGCACTGGCGGGAAATCCGGACATCTATGCCGCCGGCATGCAGTGCAAAGTAGAGGACATCGGGGATGTCTGGAGACGGGCAATGAGTTCCCCGATTAAACCGGTACTGGTGGAAAAGGGAGCGGTGCAGGATGTGGTATACATGGGTGAGGAACTCACCCGGGAGGGGGGCGGTTTCGACCTGTTCCCTGTACCCATCTCCACCCCCGGCTTTGACAACGCCCCATATACCACCTGTACTCACTGGATTACCAAAGACCCGGATACAGGCATCCAAAACATGGGAAATTACCGTGGTCATATAAAGGGCCGCAACCGGATTGGGGTTTTCCCCTGTGGTCTGGGGCAGGACATCTTCGTCCACTGGCAAAAATGCAGGGAAAGGGGGATTCCACTGCAAGCTGCCCTGGTGGTAGGGGCGCCGCCGGTAGTCTCTTACGCCGCTGTGCAAAAGGTTCCTTATGGGGTGGATGAGTTGGCGGTGGCAGGGGGATTGGCGGGAGAGCCGCTTGAACTGGTGAAGTGCAAAACGGTGGACATCGAAGTACCGGCAGAAGCTGAGATTGTCTTCGAGGGCCTGATTCGTACCGATGTAATGGAACCTGAAGGCCCCTTTGGCGAGTCGCATGGCTATATGCACCCAAGGCAGTTGAACCCTTTTATGGAGATCAGCTGCATCACCCACAGGCAGAACCCGGTCTGGGTATCCTTCATCAGCCAGGTCACACCCAGTGAAAGCAGTGTGATCAAGAAAGTGGGCTATGAGCCTAGGTTCCTTGACTACCTTAAACTAACTTTGGGCATCAAGAGTGTCACCCGGGTGGTGATGCATGAACCTCTGACCAACCTTAGGAAGGTTATCGTGGTTCAGATGAAGCAGCCAAAAGAGGTAGACGTTTGGCGGGCACTGCACGCCTCGGCGGTGTATAACCAGGGAGTAGGCAAGATTGTGATTGCGGTAGACGAAGATATCGATCCGGAGAACATGGACTCGGTGATGTGGGCGATGAGCTACCGCATGAAACCGCATCAGGATGTGGACATCATCAAAGGCATGGTCAAAGGGCATGCGCCGCCTTTCAGCGGCGCAAGCGACAGCCAGGATGTGGCGGTCCAGGCTGACCCTGCCAACGAGTCCTCCCTGTTGATCAACGCCATTTTGAAAGAGCCCTTCCCGCCGGTTTCTCTGCCCAAGCGGGAGTACATGGAAAACGCTAAGAAGATCTGGGAAGAGCTCGGCTTACCGCCGATTACTCCCCAGGCGCCCTGGTATGGCTATTCCCTGGGGCAATGGGATGCAGAACTGGAGGAAGAAGCGGAACTGGCGCTTAGGGGAGAACACTACCGCACAGGCGACAAGCTGGCTGCTCGCCAGGTCAAAGTCTAAAGTACCGACTGGCTAAAGCAAAAGACACAGGAGCAGGCAGGGAACTCCTAGGAGATTGGTTCACCGAGTCTGTGCATCCGTGAGGTGACGTCTGGGAGGGAATATTTGCTTGGGTACACAGACCGCAGTTCAGCCGACTAACCGCGAGAAAAGAAGTTACAAAGTCTTGGGCCTGGTTTCTCTGGCCCATGCCGTTACCCACATGTTTTCTGCCTTGATGCCCATTGTTTACCCCACGGTAATGGAGCAGTTCGGCTTTGGCTACGCCCAACTCGGGTTCATGGTCGGCCTGGGCAATACCCTGATGAGCCTGCTGCAGGGTACCTACGCCTTTCTCATGCGGCGGGTAATGCGGCGGGTAATGCGGCGGGTGCTTCTGGCCTTGAGTAATATTCTCTTAGCCTTGAGTTTGATGGTCATGGCCTTGACCGGGAGTTTTGCCGGGTTTTTTCTGCTTAACGTCCTGGCCCGGGTCAGTACCAGCCCCCAGCACCCGGTGGGCAATTCCCTGGTGGCGGAAAATTTTGGTCGAAAACTTCGGGGCACGGCCTTTGCGGTAAATTTTGCCGGCGGCAATGCGGGTACACTGCTCGTTCCGGCTCTGGGGACCCTTGGTGTTGCTGTATTGGGCTGGCGGGGTACTTTACTGATTCTTGCCACCTTCGCCCTGGGTACAGGCTTGTTATCCCTGACCGTGCCGGAAAAGCGGAATCACATTCCTATTGCATCGTGCAACCAGGGTAAAATTCTGGCGGCCGGTCGAGACTGGGTCTCGCCTTTACGGGAACGCAACATCAGGCTGGTCGTCCTGGCCGCGGCAGTGGCCGCGGGCGGCCGGGGAATCGGAGTTATCATGGTGTACGTGCCCTTGTATTTCCAGCAGGGCCTGCGCCTAAACAGCGTTAATTATGCCACCCTGTTCACAATCATGATGGCCGGGAGCGTAATAGGACCGCTTTTGGTTGGACGCATCTCGGACAGCGTGGGTAGAAAGCGCATGGCCACCATCACTTATGCTCTCTCTGGATTGGCCACCGCAGGACTGCTGCTGGCCGGGAACAGGATGTTATACCTGGTGCCGGCCACCATCTTCCTCGGCCTGGTTGTGTATTCCCAAAGCTCCCAGATCCAAGCCCTGCTGGAGGACGTCAGCGGTAAGGAAAAGCGGGACATGGCGTACAGTGTGTTTTTTACGGTGAGTTATCTCGCAGGCGGCATATGGTCCTTCGCTTTAGGCTTGGTGGTAGATAAGTCTGGCTTCCTGGGAGCCTTCCTGCTCATGGCCCTGTCCTACGCGTCCGGCATGCTGGCTCTGATCCCCGTCAAGCCCGCCAGGTAGTAATCTTTCGTATCATGGCTAGATGGAGATCTTCGAAGCAAGAAAAACGTTGCCTGAAAGATTAGGCTGACCCAAAACCAACGTTTTTCACGCTTAATCTAAAAGACCAATGAAGCTTATATAAGGAGATGTGATTATGGGGGAAGACCGGGAAGGAGGGCACACTCACGAGCAGCCTCAATGGGAACGCTGGCAGAAGGAACGCACTTTTGTCCGGGCAGTGAAGGGGGTGTACGGAGAGGTCTACAAAAACCTTTTAAGCCAGCCACGGGTGTACAAAAGCAGTGACTGGAACTGGAAGGGAGGACCGAGACTCTTCGGACGCAAGGTAATCAACCCGCAAAGCGTGGAAATTACCCAGATGATTGAAACCCACCTGGATGTCTACGCACCCGGAAGCTTCGGCCAGAAACACGGGCACATGAACAGCGCCGTGTTCTACATCCTTGATGGGAGCGGGTACGATGTGCACGACGGTACCCGCTACGACTGGGATGCAGGTGATGTGTGCATTGTCGAGAACGCCTGTGTGCACAGGCATTATAACGCGGACCCGGCGAAACCCGCCCGGGTACTGGTGATGAAAGCCAAACCCTTGTTCCTGTTCGCCCACATGGTTTACCAGAAGGTCGTGGAGTACCCGTCGAAGGAGCCCGTCCCCGGATTCGAGGACTTTCTTCCTGGGGACTGATAGCGAAAGGAGAAGCACATATGAGCACTGATGAAGCAAGCCGTTCGCTTGCCGGGCACGGAACCAGCACTTTCTATCAGGACGCCCTCAGCCAATCTAAAGAGTTTCGGGAATTTTACGCGCAGCAAAAAACCATTGTCAAGGCCGAGGATATGCTCTGGGAAAACAGCCCGCAGGGTCGTATCAAACACATGGTCAATCAAAGCATGAACACCAAGGAATATTGTCTGGACGTCTATCAGCAGTTTGTCGCCCCCGGCAGCCGTTCCGGCAAACACCGCCATTTAAGCGAAGAAATTCTTTACGTGCTGGAAGGAAAGGGGTATGACCTGCACTGGGATGTCAATTTTGACTGCCAGGACGCTTATGTCTGGCAATGGCAGCAGGAACCCCAAAAGTTGGCCTGGGAAGAGGGGGACTTTGTCTATATTCCCCCGTACACTACTCACCAGCATTTTAACGCCAGTGCGGAAGACCCTGTCCGTTTCATCTCTGTCACCAGCAGAATTATCAAGGCCATGGGATTTGACTGGCTCGACCAACTGGAAAATGCACCGGAATATCGAGAAAGGGAGTGAAGGAATGATTAAGCGCAGTTTAAGCCTGAAACCGGCCCTGGGATTATTCCTCCTGTTAGTGGTTTTCACGGTAATTTCCGGCTGCGGCCAGACCGCTGCCCATCCGCAGCCGCAAAAGAACAGCGCTGCGGATGAATTAGCCTTTTACCAGGGCAAGACCGTAACTTTTGTCGTGGCTACCAAGGCAGGGGGAGGTTACGACGCCTATGCCCGGTTGATTGCCCCCTATCTGCAGAAATATCTGCCAGGCAGCACCGTAATCGTGAAGAATGTGCCGGGGGCGGGGCATATTATCGGCGCCAACGAAGTCTATAATGCTAAGCCTGACGGCCTTACCCTGGGTACTTTTAACAAGGGCCTGATCATGAGCCAGATTGGCGGCATGGAAGGGATCAAATTTGATCTGGCAAAATTCACCTGGATGGCCTCAGCCTCGACCGAATCGAGGGTTCTGGTTGTAAGCGCCAAAACCCCTTACAAAACCATCGATGACCTGAAACAGGCGAAAGAAGTAAAACTGGCAACCGCCGGGGTTGGCAGCGCTTCCCATAATGATGCCCTGATGTTGAGCAATATCTTTGGCATCAAAGTAAAATTAATCAGCGGGTATGCCGGCCAGGAAGCTGACCTGGCAATGATGCGTGGCGAAGTTGACGGGCAAGTAGGCGCCTACGACAGCATGCAAAACCTGATAAACAATAAGGAAGCGCGGGCAATTATCATCATCGGCAAAGAAAAGATTCCGGAACTGCCGGATGTACCCCTTTTGAGTGATATCGCTCCCGGCGACAAAAAAGAATTAGTGGATTTGGTTGATTCCCAGGCTTGGCTGGCCAGGCCTTTGGCGGCCACCCCCGGCATTCCTGAAGCCAGGGCCAAGGTGCTGCAGGACGCTATGAAAAAGGCTCTAAGCGACCCTGAGCTGTTGGATAAGGCCAAACAGGCTAAACTGCCGATCACCTACGTCTCGCCGGAGGATGTGAGCAAAACTGTTACGGGCTCACTCAACCAGTCACCGGATATCATTAATTTGGTCAAGGACATTGTCAAGAACGCCAAAGAATAAAACACCGGGTCCTAAGGGGGAAGTACCTATGGCAGAGCGTACAGGGGCGGATATTCTGGTAGCCTGCCTGCAGGCGGCAGGTGTTAAGCACGTCTTCGGGGTGAT
>JAJYNB010000090.1 GCA_021786555.1 Bacillota bacterium
ATCTATCAGGCGGAAATTACCGCGTTTGGGATCGATGCGCGGAATCATATACATTAGGATTAACACTGCCGCAAGGATACCAGGCAACAGGAAGGCTCCCCCGGCCTGGCCGGTGTAGCCGTTAATCTGGCCTGCGGCATTCCAATGGGAGGGAACTTTATCGGGCAGCTGCGGATAGGCCCAGAGTCCAATGCCAAAACAGGCCAGAACTATGACAACAGCAAGGATTCGATATAATTTGCCTGTACTATAGGCGCTTTCTTGTTCAGACATGGGTTTTCACTCCTCATTTGTTTTTTTGGCCGTTACTGCCTGGTCCTTTTTCTAAAAACTCCATGATCCATTCCAGGATTTCCTCGAAGACCGATGTGTTGAGTGAATAGATAATTGTCTGCCCGCTGCGACGATCGCTAACCAGGTCGGCCTGTTTCAAGATATTCAGGTGATGGGAAATGGTGGGCTTGGAACTGAGGAACTTCTCAGCTATTTCACCGGCAGTCATGTCCTTCTCTTTCAGATAGCGCAAGATTTGCCTGCGGGTTCCATCAGACAAAGCCTGGAACGTCGACTGCTTGGTCATCCGTCTCACCTCCCGTCGGACTTAATAGATATTTTTACAATCATCTAAATATATTCAAGCCCAGTATAATTCCTAACTCATCGAAATTCAAGCCCGAAAGCCTTATCAAAGCAAATTCTTAAGGCAGCGCGAGGTGAGTCTCCTGGGGACGGCTCTTGAGTCACCCGGGGACGGTTCTTGGGTGACTCATTTTTAGAGCCATCACGTTACGGCTTTTTATCAAATAAAACTTGATACAAGAAAATTTTAGGGTGTAACAGCAGGTCGCTAGGAATAATGCTGATTGTCTCGAAAGATTGAGTAGCATACTTTTATCGCAGGCTAATATCGGGGTTAGCCCGACTGGAGTGGGGGGAGGAAGAGTGACCAGACAAAGCAGGCAATTCAGGAGTGAAAGCGTTGAAAGCGAGAACTACCTGTTAGCAGCGGCAAGGTACATTCATCATAACCCTGTGCGGGCACAGATAGTTGGCAGTCCGGCGCAATATCCGTGGAGCAGTTATGGCGCCTACTTGGGCGACCGGCGCCTCAAGGCGGGCCTGGTCGATAAAAACGAGCTGTTAGGTCTGTTTTCAGATGAAAAAGATAGGGCTGTTAAGTTATTTAAAGAGTATACTGATGCACTACCGGCTGATACACCGCATGATGAGGCTGAGGAAACAGCAGGGGTAAGGCTGGTTCGCAGTTTAATCCAAAGGTTTACTCAAGCTAACAAACTTGACCTGGAACTGCGGGACATTGTATCAGACAAGGAACTGAGGAAAGAGTTGGTGCGGGAACTCAAGGCACATCCGGACTTGTCCGCTCGGCAAATTGCCAACGTTATCGGCGTTGACCGCAATATGGTCCAACGGATTAAATAGAACAATCCGGTAGGGAACCGTACCCGTTAACTGGAAGTGAGTCAGTTGGAGAACCGTCCCCAAGTGACTCAGGGAACCGTGCCCGTTAACTGAAAGTGAGTCACTTGAGAACCGTCCCCAAATGACTCAAGACTTGAAAGTGAGTCACTCAAGAACCGTCCCCAAGTGACTCAATTTAGGAGGGGTTAGGGTGGGGTTGGACAGGATTAAGGATGCTATTTCGGAATTGGATGCGATTCTTGAGGCTGCCCATAATGGGATTATCGTAATTAACACTGAGGAAGAGGTTACTTTCCACAATCATGCGGCGGCCCGTTTGATCGGGCTTAAGGGGGAGGAGATACTAGGCAGAAAGATTACGGAAGTGATTCCCGGGTCCAGGCTGGGCCAGGTCTTGCTGGATGCCAAGCCCAATTCAGACAGGCTGTTTGTCCGCGGCAGGATGATTATTACCAACCGTACGCCCATATTTAAAGAGGGCAGGCTCATAGGCGCAGTGGCTGTATTTCAGGACGGCAGTGAGCTGCAGGAGCTCCTGACCAAACTCAACGACGCCCAGAGTATGGTTACGAGCCTGGAAAATATTTTCGAACAGGCGTATGACGGGGTCATTGTGGTGGATAAGAACGGGATTATTACCCGGCTTACCAAAGCCTACGGCAGATTTTTGGGAGTAGATTCGGGGGATGCTGTGGGACGCCACTGCACGGAGATAATCCCCAACAGCAGGATGCACATCGTAGCCAAGACCGGCAAGGCAGAAATTGGCGAGGCCATGAATATCAAGGGAAAAGAAGCCGTGGTGATGCGTGTGCCCCTTAGGGTAGAAGGTCAACTGGTGGGGGCCTTCGGTCAGGTAATGTTCCGGGACGTGCGGGAAGTGCGCACTTTGGCAGAGAAGCTGCACCTGATGGAACATCAGCTGCGGTTTTACGAAAAGGAACTGCAGCGTTACCAAAGGCACCGCTACACCTTTTCCAATATCGTGGGCCAGAGCGGGACCCTGGCCCGGGCCAGGGAATTGGCGGAAAAAGCTGCCCAAGGCAAGTCGACGGTTCTGCTGCGTGGTGAAAGCGGCACCGGCAAGGAGGTTTTCGCCCATGCAATTCACGCCGCCAGTTCACGCCGTGACCAGTCTTTCGTGCGGGTCAACTGCGGGGCTATCCCGGCTGAACTGCTGGAGTCCGAACTTTTCGGCTATGAAGAGGGGGCCTTTACCGGGGCCAGGAAAGGCGGTAAACCGGGCAAGTTTGAACTGGCCAACGGCGGTACAATTTTCCTGGACGAGGTGGGGGATTTACCCCTCTCCATGCAGGCCAAGGTACTCCGGGTCTTGCAGGAAAAGGAAGTGGAGCGGGTAGGCAGCAACCGCCTGCAGCAGCTGGACATCCGGGTCATCGCCGCTACCCACCGCGACCTGGAGAAAATGGTGGGGGCGGGGGAATTCCGCAGCGACCTTTACTACAGGCTTAATGTGTTTACTATCACCATTCCGCCCCTGCGGGACCGGCGGGATGACATTGTGCTCTTGAGTGAGCATCTCCTGCACAGGTTTAACGCTGAATTTACCCTGGCGGTAACTGGAATTGACCAGCGGGTTCAGGAACTTTTTCTGGCCTACTCCTGGCCGGGAAATGTGCGGGAACTGCAAAACGTGATTGAAAGGGCCGTTAACGTTGCCGAGGGGGATAAAATTATACTGGCAGACCTGCCTCTCTATCTTAAGGATAAGGCTGGGAAAAACCTGGCCCCGAAACTTCAATCCCTGGCCCTGGAGATAGCCGAGGCGGAAAAAGGGGCAATTCTCAAAGCGCTGAAAATCACGGCGGGAAACAAAGTTCAAGCTGCAGCTGTGCTGGGGATTCACCGCACAAATCTGTACCGTAAGATGGAGAAGTACGGGATAGTGGAAAATGCGGAAGCGAAAAACCAGTAGACGTCTGTAGCGATTTGGCGACATGTAGCGAGACGACTACAAGGTCGGGGAATAGGCTTAGTTACAGGCTTAGGTCCGGGAACCGGCCCTAAAAGTGTAGCGACATCGCTACATGGGCGGGGCCCGGTCAAATGGATGTAACGAGAGAAAACCCTACAGTTAAAGGGACTGTAGGGTTTTCTGATGTCTTGGTACGATTATTGCTCTCAGAATAGTCAGACGGCTCTGCCCGATACCTGTTTAAGCCGATGAGCAGGATTTGCCGAAAGGGATAGGAGGGACGACTGATTTGCAAAAACAGTTTCTGACAGCCGATGAAGCGGTAGCGCTGATTCGGAACGGCAGCATGGTTGCCATCGATGGATTTGTGGGTATAGGGCATCCGGAAGAACTGACCGAAGCCCTGGAGAGGCGTTTTCTGGACACAGCCCAGCCCCGTGGTTTATCCCTGGTCTACGCGGCGGGCCAGGGGGACGGCAGTAAACGAGGGATGAACCATCTGGCATACGATGGCCTGATAAAGAGGGTTATCGGCGGTCATTGGAATCTGGCCCCGAGGCTGGGCAAGTTGGCTGTAGAGGAAAAAATTGAAGCATATAACTTTCCCCAAGGGGTAATCACCCATCTGTTCCGGGACATTGCTGCCGGAAAACCAGGTACTTTGACTCACATTGGCCTGGGCACTTTTGTGGACCCCCGTATGGGTGGCGGCAAACTCAACGCCACAACCAGAGAAGAGTTGGTGGAACTTGTCGGGGTACGCGGCAGGGAGTACCTGCTATACCACTCCTTCCCCATCGACGCAGCCCTCTTGCGGGGAACCACGGCTGATGAGGCGGGGAACATTTCCATGGAGCGAGAGGCCCTTACCTTGGAAGCCCTCTCTATTGCCCAGGCGGTGAAAAACAGCGGCGGCATCGTCATTGTCCAGGTGGAACGGGTGGTGCAGCACGGCACCTTAAAAGCCAAAGAAGTAAAAATCCCAGGTATCCTGGTGGATGTGGTGGTAGTATCCAGGCCTGACAGGCATATGCAGTCTTTTGGTGAACAATACAACCCTGCTTACAGCGGTGAACTCCGCTTACCCCTGGCTCAGCTGCCATCTCTCCCGCTTGACGAAAGAAAGGTGATTGCCAGGCGTGCCTTGATGGAGTTGGTCCCAGGCAATATTGTCAACCTGGGAATTGGTATGCCCGAAGGGGTGGCTGCGGTGGCGGCGGAAGAAAGGATACTCGAGCAAATGGTTCTCACCCTGGAGTCCGGCCCTATCGGAGGGGTACCGGCGTGGGGGATGAGTTTTGGGGCCAGTTTCAACCCGGACTGCATTATTGACCAGCCAAATCAGTTCGACTTCTATGACGGGGGCGGGCTTGACATCACCGTACTGGGCATGGCCCAGGCCGACGGGGAAGGCAACGTCAACGTGAGCCGCTTCGGGCCGCGCATCGCCGGGGCGGGAGGATTCATCAATATTTCCCAAACCGCCAAGACAGTGGTTTTTTGCGGCACCTTTACTGCCGGGGGTCTTGATGTGGAGATTGCGGGCGGCAAGCTGGAGATCATCCGGGAGGGCGACATCTTTAAGTTTGTGCAGGTGGTGGAACAGATAACTTTTAGCGGCAAATATGCCAGGGCCAGGGGGCAAAAGGTCCTGTTTGTCACAGAACGGGCGGTTTTTTCCCTGGGAGAGGGCGGCCTGACTTTGGAGGAAGTGGCCCCGGGGATTGAGGCGGAGCGGGATGTGCTGGCCCTCATGGCCTGCCGCCCCCAGGTCTCACCTCAGGTGAAGCTGATGGACAGCCGGATTTTCCAGCCGGGCGCCATGGGCCTGAAAAACAGGATTGAGGGGGCAGCCAAATGAGCTTGCAGGACAAAGTAGCTTTGATTACCGGCAGCGGCCAGGGAATCGGTAAAGCGATTGCTATAAAGTTCGCCCGGGAAGGCGCCAAAATTGCGGTTAATGACATTTCCTTTAACGAAAACAAGGTGTTGGCAACGGTGGCGGAAATCCGGGAGAGGGGCTTTACAGCCGAAGCTTTCCTGGCCGATGTCAGCAGTGAAGCTGAAGTGAACCAGATGGTAGAGAGGATTTTGGAGCGTTTCGGCCGCCTGGATATTCTGGTCAACAATGCGGGGATAAACAGGGACGGACTGCTGCACAAAGGGGACTCGGGCAACTGGAATGCTGTGATGGCGGTAAACCTGACGGGACCCTTTCTCTGCACCAAGGCGGCGCTGCCCTTCATGCGCCAGCAGAAGTTTGGGCGCATCGTCAACCTCTCCTCCCTTACGGCGCGCACCGGGATAGCCGGCACGGGGTATTATGCTGCCTCCAAAGCCGGGCTGATTGGTCTGACCAAAGTGACGGCCGCCGAAAACGCCGCCAGGGGCATCACCGTCAATGCTCTGGCGCCTGGCTATATCAAGACGGATATGATGCTGAAGTACCCCGAGGAGCAGCTTGAGGCTATCATAGCCAAGATCCCCGCCGGACGGTTTGCCGAACCGGAGGAAATCGCTGAGGCCGCTCTGTTCCTGGTGTCTG
>JAJYNB010000324.1 GCA_021786555.1 Bacillota bacterium
CCGGCAAAGACAGTTGTACAGTTATTATAAACTGGGATGTCCCATAGCGTGGATCAGCGGGTTTCTGAACCGGTTCAGCCTGTTTAAAGTGAAAAGGAAGGCAAGCCTGTGCGTCAATTGCGGAGTGTGCGACAAGACCTGTTATATCGCAGCCTTAAATCCGGACTACAGCCTATACAAAAAGAATAAAGCCAATCCTTCCGTCCACTACAGCTGTTCTAAATGCCTGGAATGCGTTAAAAACTGCCCAACCGGCAGCTTGGGGTATACGGTGTAAGGCTTAACGATTCCCGGAATTCAAACCAACCCAGACTGCCTAGGTTTGGAGAAGACCCCGCCCACTACTGCCAACAGGAATACCAGTGATACCAAGCCACACATCAAAAAACCGATGCCGGGACCAAACTTTTCGGTAATACTCCCGGCAAAGAAGTTTCCTATGGGGGTTGTACCCGCAAAAGCGAAGGTATAAACGCTCATCACCCTGCCCCTGAACTCATGGCTGGAGTTGAGTTGGATTGAGGAATTGACGGTGGTTATAAAGATAATGTTAAAGAACCCAACGATCCCAAAGGTCCAGGCAGCCGCAGGCAATGTGTGAATGAAGTTGAGCAATATAAGAAAAGCAGAAACCAGCAAGCCGCTGCCGAAAAGAATCTGGAGCCTGGGATTCCCTTTGGCCCTGGAGGATACCAGGAGCGCCCCTATGAGTGACCCAGCGCCCGAAGCAGACATGAGGAGACCATATCCATTCACGCCGCTTTTAAGGGCTTGGGCTGCGTAAATGGGTATGACCACATTGAAATTCATCACAAAGGTTCCCACGGCCAGCATTGATAGGACAGCTCCCAGCAGCACCGGCGTACGGCGAATGTATCTTAGTCCCCCAACCATTTCGGCAACTATTTTCTTTTCCGACTTCTTAACCGCCCCGGGCTTGGTTTTTATCAAGTACAGGCCGACTATAACCGGTATGAAACTTATACCATTTAGCAGGAACAAAAGCCCCGGGCTGTACTTTGCCATCAGTGCGGCCGAGAGGGCCGGACCAACCATACGGGCCACATTGACTATTGCCGAATTCAGCCCGATGCCGCTCCGCAAATCTTTCATGCCTACCAGATCTGGCATGTAGGACTGGCGGGTGGGGAGGTCGAGGGTGTTCACCAAACCCAGCAAAACCGCCAGGATAAAAACGTGCCAATAAGTAACATGCCCGGACAACACTAATGCCGCCAAAGCGAAAGCCTGTAACATCAGTGCCGTTTGGGTGATAATCAGCATCCTTTTTTTGGGGTATCTATCTACGAATACTCCGGCAAAGAGCGATAGGAGCATTACAGGCCCGAACTGGGCAACCCCCAGCAACCCCAACAGCAGCGCCGATTTGGTCAAGGTGTAGACTAACCACTGTTGCGCTGTGGTCTGCATCCACGTCCCAAGCAGTGATATACATTGGCCAAACCAAAAATAGCGGAAATTGCGATGTTTAAGAGCAGGAAAGGTCTCTTTCACCTTGACCAATGCAGCCAAACCATTCATCAGTCCAAATTTCTCCAATCATCACCAAAAGAAATAATCTATTTCAACACGCCTAACATAATATTTTAGACAATAAACCTTAAGATTAGTTTAGAATTCCCAAGAAGTTGCGTACATCCCGCATACACATAGGCATTTTTCAAACCTACAAGCAGTAAATGGAAAAGGCGCTCTCCCTGCGACTAGGGGTTTGCGCCTGCACTTCTGACCAATCCGGCTTAACCAAACTACAAGTTTTTGGCATTTCTGCGAAACTACTTTTCTTGGCACCTTCCGAATATGTATATACTGCCCAATTGTCGCTGCTTCATCCTTGCTTAGCATGGTGTTTGCCAGTTGCAACTCTGTAACGCCGGGGAGGATTCAGGTGTTTAGGGGAAAAACCAGTAGTTTGCAGTGGTTTCCGATTGTATTAATCGTGTGTTCAGCTCTTTTATTAAACGGATGTTCCCGTCAGAAGCTTACCCTGGACAAGGCTGAAGAAATAATTAAGGCAAAAATATCCCATGTAGAATATCAAGCCTATATCTCGGTGGACAAACGTATCGGAGCAGCGGCTGAAGACCCGGAAACATTTCTCAAGGACCTGGGGGTTATTGATTACGCTGTAAATAGGGGCCAGAACGGTACCTGGTACGTGACTAGCAGCTTGACGCCAAAAGGTAAGAAGATGCTCAAAGCGGTGGACACCATCTGGGGGCCACGCTTTGCAGCGGGGATCGCCAAACCAAAGCTGGTTCAGGTAAGTGGTTTCTCGCTTAGTCCGGATGCATCTACCGCGGTCATAGATTTCACTCTAAAATTGGAACCAACCGGTTCGGAATTGGCGAAATATCTAAATCCGGAGAAATCTGTGTTCGATAACCATAACATCCACATCGAATGCGTTGATGTTACAGGGGTTAATGATGTACCCTGGGATACTCCCAGAGACCGGCCCTATAAGGTTCAACTGCGCAAGTACAAGGACGGATGGAAGTTCGAAAAATTACTTCAGCATTAGGTGCATTCACAAACAGGACTGCGGAAAAGCCCCTGGAAGGTGGCTTTTAATCTTGCGGGCCGCACCTGACATGGCGGTAATTCACAGCCACTTTTTTAGGGAAATGTTAAATATCTCACAGACAAAAGCCTGTTTAGGGGTAAGATATATAATGGAAACTTAGACAGCATGAACATTGGAAGGAGACCTTTACAGCATGCTTAACGGAAAACTTATGGAAGTATTAACCCACCCTTCGGATGGCATGGTTGCCATTGTATCTCAGGGCGCAGACGGGGCGCACGTTGTAAATTCGTGGAATAGTTACGTAAACGTTACCGAGGATGAAAGACTCTTGATCCCAGTGGGTGGGATGAACAAAACCCAGAAAAATGTGGAGCAAGACGACAAGGTAAAAGTTACCATAGGAAATAGGAAAGTCCAAGGCCTTCGCTACCAAGGGACAGGCTTTCTGATTAAAGGAACGGCCAAGTTCCTGCAGACGGGACCGGATTTCGACTTCATGAAAGAGAAATTTGCCTGGGCCAGAGCCGTGTTGGAGATAACACCGGCTTCGGTGGAGCAAACGCTTTAGTAAACCGACAACACTCAAAGCCTAAGGGCCATAGTTCAGAAAACTATGGCCCTTAGGCTAGCTTTACACGGAAGGGGCCCTTAACGGATGTTTAGAATCCCCCTGTACGAGCTGAAAATCAATGATGCCGGGCCAACCCGTACCCTTTACACCGAGCTTACCTGGGCTGAAGCGGCAGTTAACTGGTTTGAGTTGAGAAAAGAAGGCTACCAGGTATATATTGTAAAGCACCATAACTGAGTATCCCGCAGCGGCAGCCAGCTCCAGAACATCACCTTTGGCGCCCTTCACCCGTCCCAGGCAGATTTTTGCGCCAAGCTGCAACAAGAGTTGGCAAAGACCACTCTGAAAGTTGTGTTGAGCAGGGATATCAAGAGGTTCCAACAGTTCGTACCCTGTACGGACTAATCAAACCCTATGAAAATGGATCTAACCTAAACTAGGCTCAGCTTCCTCTAGGCTTGCAACAAATGGGTAAGTTCCCCCATGAAAAATACATGCAGGTAATGCAGCGGCCTGGACAGTGCCACATAGAGAAGTTTTGCATCCAAGGCAGTGGACTGAAACCGGGACGAGGAAGCGTCCCACACGATGACCGCGTCAAATTCCAAGCCTTTGGCCAGCGGGATCGGAATTACCGAGATTCCACCTTCGTAGGTTGTGGAATTTGCATCAATCAGGTGAAGCGGTTCCTCGTTCCACACCTTTTTTAGCAGGGAATACGCAGTAGCGGCATCACTCGGATATTTGCAGATCACCGCTATGGATTTGCAGCCCTGCTTCAAATAAGATTTGATGATCTCCAGACTGAGCCCGGCAGTTTGCTCCGCGGAGCCTGTCTTCTCTATTTTCGGGGGTTCACCTCTGCGATAAACAGGCACTCCCCTGGGCAGCCCCGGCGGTATAACCCGGTTGGCAAACTCTACAATCTCCTGTGTAGACCTGTAGCTCTGAGTAAGTTCAATATACTTGGCAGGCAGTCCTGAAAACACTTCCTGCATAATTACCTGCCAGTTTTCTATTCCCCTGAATTCCGCCACCGATTGGGCCAGATCTCCCAGGATTGTAAAGGACTTGCGCGACAAGAGCCGCAGAACTGCAAACTCACACAGGCTCAAATCCTGTGCCTCGTCCACCACGATATGCTGATACTTTGTGTTAAGGCCGTCCAGTAAATATTTCAGGTAACACAAAGGAGCAAGGTCTCCGCGTGCAATTTTCCCTGCAACCCGGTTCGGTTGACCCCGGTCTGACAGTAGTCGTGCCGCCAGAGCCGTTGACTCAGGGAAATTCTCCTGCAGCCAGGCCTCAATGGCCCGGATATAAGTTGACAGGACTTCCAGGTTGGCGAGTTGGGCAGAAAAGTCCCGTAAAAACTGCTCCTTTTGCGTTTGGATATTTTCAAGTTCCTTGCTCAGTTGCTCATTCAGTTCCCGCTTACGCGGTTTCCCTGCGTTATCCTCGAGCTTGGCAGCGATATATAATTGATTGGCATAATTGTCTTTAACACGCTGCACGTGACCCTTGACATCCTTGCGGCCGGCCCCGGGGGTTTGCAGTCCGCCTATGGGCAAGTCAGAAATGTCCAGGAAATAGTTTAGTCTGAATTCTACATACTTCTTAAGACTGTCAAGCCGCCTGTTATAAGGATTGTTTCCTTCGTAGAATTTGTTGGCTTGCTCCTCTTTGGTTATCACCAGTTGAGCGTCAAAAAGCCTGATATCCTGAAAAGTATCGCTCAGAACACGCGCCTGGGATGCTATCATGTTTTCCAGCAGGCGGCAAAAGTCCAGGGACCCTTTGAATTGGGCAATCTGAGCCAAGGCGTTGTACGAGGCGGAATCCACCCCTTGCTTTGGCCCTGGTGCAGCTTGTACGGGGTCTTCAATCAGCTCAAAATCAAAATCTAAGATGTTTTTGGTGAGCTCGTCAAAGGTGAACTGCTTAATTTCTTCCAATTCAAGCCCGGGGAGCACACCGGAAATGTAGTCCAAAAACAACCTGTTGGGAGCGATAACCGCCACCTTCTGAGGTTCCAAGGACTTGTGGTTATACAAGAGATAGGAAACCCGGTGCAAGGCAATGGTGCTTTTCCCAGAGCCGGCGCTCCCTTGAACCACGGTCACCTGTTCAAGAGGCTCCCTTATAACATTGTTCTGCTCAGCCCTTATGGTTTCCACGATATCCTTTAACTTGTTGTCCGTACTCTGGTACAGGCGCGCGCGTAGAATTTGGTCAGTGATTGTTTGTTCCTTGTTGGGAAGTTCGGTTGTCAGTGTGTCCAGGATTTGGTTGTCAAAGAAGTTTTCCAGCTGACCATCGCTGATGCTGAACTGTCTCTTCAGGCTTATTTCCCCATAGTAAACCTCGCTGCGCACCGCATATCTGGCCCGCCCTCCCTGTGAGCTGTAAAAAACACTTGCTTTGGGAGCTCGCCAGTCTACAACCTGAACCGACTCGGGACCGTTAAAACCAACTCTCCCGAGATAAAAAGTTTCTTCTTGGTTGATGCCGTCTTCAGTAAAGTCAACCCTGCCAAAGTACGGATTGGTTACAACCTGTCTCAGAGCCTCGGCCTTCCGCCGCCGGTAAGAAGTCACCATCTGCTTAGACCTAATGTCTACGTCAGTGTCCCAGGCGTTGATTTTAAACCCTTCATTTTGCAGTTCAGGGATCGCCTGGTTGATGGCGGTGATGGTATTATCCAAGCGCATTTTTTCCATAGGGTAATCGGGATGGCTGGAAACTGCAGGCTTGTCTGTATCCTTCATCTTTGCCTCCTGCTGCAGGCGCAGCAA
>JAJYNB010000016.1 GCA_021786555.1 Bacillota bacterium
CGGCAGTTCTGAAATGCAAAAGGTTCTGTACCATCCGCAAATCAGCGCCGCAGATAAAAAGGAATTACTGCACAAGGTTTTCGAAGGCCAGTTTTCCAGTCAAATCCAGTCCTTTGTGGACATGGTAATCGACCGCCGCAGGCAGAACCTTATAATTGACATTTACCAAGAGTTCAAGCGGATGGCCGATGCAGCCCGCAATATCGTGGAAGCTCAGGTGAAGAGCGCGGTTGCGCTGGACGAGGCTCAAAAAGGCAAACTGCAAATTTATCTCTCTAGACTGACCGGCAAATCTATACGGCTGGTGGCCCAGGTTGACCCTTCCCTTATTGGGGGTGTGGTAGTCAAAATCGGCGACCGGGTGATCGATGGCAGTGTGGCCGGACGCCTGGCCAAATTGAGAGAAACCCTCGTACAACAATAAGAGGACAGGGGTGAAAAAACGGCAATGAATTTAAGACCTGAAGAAATCAGTTCGATAATCAAGCAGCAGATTGAGCGCTATCAGTCCGCTGTAGAAGTTGTAGACGTCGGTACCGTGCTCCAGGTCGGTGACGGTATCGCCCGCGTCTATGGGTTGGACAAGGCTATGGCCGGCGAGCTGCTGGAATTCCCCGGCGGCATTTACGGCATGGCCATGAACCTGGAGGAAGACAACATTGGATGCGTTATCATGGGACCTTTTACCGACATCAAAGAAGGTGACCAGGTAAAGCGCACCGGCCGTATCGTGGAGGTGCCCGTAGGGGATGCCCTGATCGGCAGGGTGGTTAACTCCCTGGGTCAGCCCATTGACGGCAAAGGCCCCATTAACACTGACAAGTTCCGGCCTATCGAATCCCCGGCGCCAGGCGTTAGAATGCGTAAATCGGTACACGAGCCCCTCCAGACCGGACTCAAGGCCATTGACTCCATGGTCCCCATCGGCCGCGGTCAGCGGGAGCTGATCATCGGCGACCGTCAGACCGGTAAGACCGCCCTGGCCGTCGACACCATCATCAACCAAAAAGGTCAGAACATGATCTGCATCTATGTAGCGGTGGGCCAAAAGGCATCAACGGTTGCCAGTGTGGTCAAAACATTGGAAGAAGCCGGAGCCATGGAATATTCCATCGTGGTGTCCGCCAACGCCTCCGAACCGGCCCCCCTGCTCTATATAGCCCCCTATTCCGGCTGCGCCATGGGCGAGGAGTTCATGTATAATGGCAAACACGTGCTAATCATTTATGATGACCTGTCCAAGCAGGCCGTGGCCTACCGTGAACTGTCCCTGCTCCTCAGGCGTCCGCCCGGCCGCGAGGCTTATCCCGGCGACGTTTTCTATCTCCACTCCCGTCTGCTGGAGCGGGCCGCCAAGCTGTCGGAGGAGTTCGGTTCCGGTTCCATGACCGCACTGCCGGTTATCGAGACCCAGGCCGGCGACGTTTCCGCCTATATTCCGACTAACGTTATTTCCATTACCGATGGACAGATCTTCCTGGAGTCCGACCTGTTCTATGCCGGTATCCGGCCGGCCATCAACTCCGGTATTTCCGTATCCCGGGTTGGCGGGTCTGCCCAGATCAAGGCTATGAAGCAGGTTGCGGGACGTTTGCGTCTGGACATGGCCCAATATCGCGAACTTGCCGCTTTCGCCCAGTTCGGTTCCGACCTGGACAAAGCGACTCAAGCCCGCCTGGGCCGGGGTCAAAGAACCCAGGAGATTTTGAAACAAGGCCAGTTCCAGCCTCTGCCCGTTGAAGAGCAGGTAGTGGTTATCTACTCAGCTGTCAACGGCTTTCTGGATGATATTGATTTGGACAAAGTCAGAAAGTTTGAAGAAGAGTTCCTTCGCTTCCTGCGCACCTCCAAAGCGGATCTCCTTGATGGGATCCGGACTGAAAAAGCCCTGTCTGACCAACTGACCGCAAAGCTTAACGCAGCTCTGGCAGAATTCAAGAAAAACTTCGTGGCTTAAGGGTCAGGAACTAAGGATAAGGTGGTGAAAAAAAGTGGCCTCAGTTCGTGACTTACGGCGCCGTATCCGCAGTGTCAAGAGCACCATGCAGATTACCAAGGCAATGAAAATGGTGGCGGCTGCCAAACTGCGTAAAGCTCAGGAACGGGTTATTGCCGCCAGGCCCTTCGCCCGGCAGCTTCAGGATGTGCTTGCCCGCCTGGCCCAGGCTGCCAGAGACGCCAAGCATCCTCTGTTAGAGGTGCGGGAGGTAAAGAAGATTGCCTATGTGGTAGTTACCGCCGACCGAGGCTTGTGCGGAGGTTATAATACCAACATAATACGGATGGGTGCCGGAGCAGTTGCCGAATCCAGCGCTCCTGGCAGTATAGTTGCTGTCGGCCGCAAAGGCCGGGACTATTTTCGGCGAACCGGTATTCCCATCGCCAGTGAGTTTGTGGCCATGGGGGATGACCCTTCCTTCGTCCAGGCTAGGGAAATCTCTGCCGAAGTAGTACGGTTATACACCGAACGGGAAGTTGACGAAGTTCATCTCATCTATACCGAGTTTTTAAACGCCATTGCCCAGCGGCCGGTACACGTTAAGCTGCTTCCATTGAAAGCTCCTGAGCAGAAAGCATCAAGCTCAAATAAAGGTTACTACACGTTTGAACCTTCTGCCGAGGAAATTTTGCAGACCTTGGTACCTAAGTACGTTGAAACCCTGCTCTTTCGCGCCCTATTGGAGGCGAAGGCCAGTGAATTGGGCGCCAAGATGACGGCAATGGGTTCTGCTACCGATAACGCCAAGGAAATGATTGACCGCTTGACTCTGATGATGAACCGTGCCCGCCAGGCTGCCATCACCAGGGAGATTTCCGAAATCGTCGGCGGAGCAGCTGCCCTGGAGTAGCTACTTAAAGTCCGAAGTCCGATGTCCGAAATCCGAAGTCCGATGTCCGAAATCCGATGTCCGATGTCCGAGTGCAGGTTATTCTCTTGTGAACTTGCAATATTGATTGTCCTTTAAAAGCTTAGCTTGAATCGGACTTCTGACCTCGGACTTCGCACTGGGACCTCGGACCTCGCAGCCTCAGACAAATCTTACGTAAGGAGGTTAGGCCCATGAATATTGGGAAAGTGGTACAGGTACTGGGCGCGGTCGTGGACATTAAATATGAACCAGGCCAACTGCCTAAAATCTACAATGCTATCAAGATTGAGTATCCCGGGCAGAAGATCAAGTTGACGCTGGAAGTGGCCCAGCACCTGGGTAACGATACTGTGCGCACAGTTGCCATGTCATCCACGGACGGACTGCAGCGGGGTATGGATGCTCTTGATACCGGCGCCCCAATCACCGTTGCCGTTGGACCTGCAACCCTTGGCCGCATGGTTAATGTGTTGGGTGAAGCGATCGATGGGGAAGCCGAAGTCGAACGTACTCACACCTATCCCATCCACCGCCCCGCTCCTGAACTGGTAAACCTGGAGCCATCCACCCTGATTCTAGAGACTGGCATTAAAGTTGTTGACTTATTGGCACCCTATGCCAAAGGCGGTAAAATCGGCCTGTTCGGTGGAGCGGGTGTTGGCAAGACAGTTTTGATTTTGGAGCTGATTAATAATATCGCCAAGCAGCATGGCGGCTTGTCCGTATTTGCCGGAGTTGGGGAGCGTACCAGGGAAGGTAACGACCTTTGGCATGAAATGAAGGATGCAGGTGTTATCGACAAGTTGGCCCTGGCCTTCGGTCAAATGAACGAGCCCCCCGGCGCCCGTCTCCGCGTAGGCCTGACCGGTCTGACCATGGCCGAATATTTCCGTGACGAGCAGGGCCAGGACGTACTCCTGTTCATCGATAATATCTTCCGTTTCACCCAGGCTGGTTCTGAGGTGTCCGCTCTCTTGGGCCGGATGCCTTCGGCCGTTGGTTATCAGCCCACATTGGCTACTGAGATGGGCCAACTGCAGGAGCGGATTACCTCTACCAAGAAAGGGTCTATCACCTCCGTTCAGGCTATTTACGTACCTGCGGACGACTTGACCGACCCCGCTCCGGCTACCGCTTTTGCTCACCTGGACGCCAACACCGTTTTGTCCAGGGCAGTATCAGAGAAAGGTATTTATCCGGCGGTGGACCCCCTCGACTCCACCTCCAGGATTCTTTCGCCCGAAGTTGTGGGTGAAGAGCACTATGCGGTTGCCCGGGGTGTTCAGGGAATTCTGCAGCGCTACAAGGAACTTCAGGACATTATCGCCATTCTGGGCATGGATGAACTGTCTGAAGAGGATAAGCTGGTTGTTGCCCGTGCCCGTAAAATTGAGAAATTCCTGTCCCAACCCTTCTCTGTGGCGGAAACCTTTACCGGTACTCCCGGAAAGTATGTACAGTTAAAAGATACCGTTCGCAGCTTTAAGGAGATTCTTGAAGGCAAGCATGACAACCTGCCTGAAGAGGCTTTCTTATACGTTGGGACCATTGAAGAGGCCGTAGCCAGAGCTAAAGAATTGGGGGCGTAGGCCATGGCAGAGTTCAAGCTGGAAATCGTCGCCCCGGAAGGCGGCGTACTGAACGAGAGCGTTGAGTTTGCCGTTCTGCCTGCTATTGACGGCGAAGTAGGTATTTTGGCCAATCACTCGCTTCTGATCAGCGCGCTGAAGATTGGCATAATCCGCTACACCCGGGATGGTAAAGTCCACAAGGTTGCCACCAGCGGCGGCTTTGTGGAAGTAGCCGAAAATCGTGTAGTGGTCCTGGCTGACACCGCCGAGCGCGGCGAGATGATTGACCTGGAACGGGCTGTGTCAGCCAAGGAAAGAGCTTCCCGCAGGATCACCGAAAAGGGTTCCGACCTGGATTTGCACCGGGCTGAACTGGCCCTGCAAAAGGCGCTTAACCGTATTAGGGCAGTGGAAAAGTAAAATGCCACTTTAATAGCCAGGCCCCTGGGGTATCCCCCAGGGGCCTTTGATTTTTTGCAAGTATTCAGGAGTCAGGAGTCAGGAGTCAGGAGTCAGGAGTCAGAATGGAAGAACGGTTCCCCAAAGTATTCTGAATTCCGGCTCCTGCATACCTGACGAAAAATTGAGTCAGCTGGGGACGGTTACTGATTGACTCAAAAGTGAGCCATTTAAGAACCGTCCCCAAGTGACTCACTTTTGAGTCAATCAGGAACCGTCCCCGGTTCACTCAAAAACCGTTCTCTTATTCTGACTCCTGACTCCTGACTACTGAATTCTAAGCTTAGAATTTTTGCTGCTGCGTTTAAACCTGAGTTGGGGCGTCAAAACTAGAAAGAGAAAAGATCGGAGGCGGGAAAACCTTTGCGAAAGACAGCATTATCGCTTATAATCACAATGTCCCTCGTGCTTACCTCGGGCATGGGTTCCCGTCTGGACGCCCAGTCAAGGCTGCAGCAAACCCTGCAGCAGTTCACGGCGAGCGCGGTCAAGACTGAAATTACGGTGTGGCTGCCCCAGCGCGCTGAGACCGGACTGCAAAATCCACCGCTGGCCGACGCTGAGCCGCCGGAAGGCTGGAACCAGACAACGCGCCGCGTAAGTGCCGATGGGCAAGCATTTATAATCAAGGTTTTACGATCCGCAAGCCCGGAAAATGCCCTTGAGATCTACACCGCAAACCGTAAGGACGCTGTCAGCCGGGGCGGTGGCGCAGCCCTGACCATGAGCGCCAACCTGCCTGCCAATCCAGCCAAGCTGAGTGAAACAGGCGGAAATCTGTTGGCTGCCCTGGGCGCCGACCGCATCGTGCAGGAGATAACAGACCTTCGGCTCTACAGCGGAGCGGCTGAGCTGGAGGGCTGGGGGTCCGCAATCCAGGCTGGCAACGATGAGATTAACCTCCAGATTATTCTTAGGCCGGATGACAAATCTGACTATACGCATCTCTATCTGGCCGCTCCGGTCCTAATCACAGACTTGTAAATATTTTCTATTAA
>JAJYNB010000042.1 GCA_021786555.1 Bacillota bacterium
TGCCGCAGATTATGAACCAAAAAGTGTTCGGCTCCATCAACTGGGCCTATCTCTTTGCCCTGTCCCAGTTTTTTGTGGCCTGGATCATTGCCGGGGTTTATGCCCGGGTGGCCAACCGGCATTTTGATCCCCTGGCCGACAAAATCAAAAAACAGTATGTGGGGGGGCTTAACAAATGAACTTGAACTGGCTGGCAATTCTCATGTTTGTGGTCATTGTAGGCATTACCCTGGGTATCACCTACTGGGCTTCAAAACGTACTACGGCGACCACCGAGTTCTACGCCGCCGGGCGCAGCATCAGCGGTGTGCAGAACGGCTTCGCTATCGCCGGCGATTACATGAGCGCCGCTTCCTTCCTGGGCATCGCGGGACTCATCGCCTTAAACGGCTATGACGGCTTCCTCTATTCCGTGGGCTGGCTGGTGGCCTACATCGTAGTCTTGATCCTGGTGGCTGAACCAATGCGCAACAGCGGCAAGTACACCATGGCCGACGTGCTGGCCTATCGTCTCAGCCCCAAACCGGTAAGAAGCGCCGCAGCCCTGAGCACCCTGGTCATCAGCACCTTCTACATGCTGGCTCAGATGGTTGGGGCCGGCAGTCTGATCAAGCTTCTGCTGGGAATCCCTTACGAGGGTTCCGTGGTGTTTATCGGCATCATGATGATCCTTTACGTCACCTTCGGCGGCATGCTGGGCACTACCTGGGTGCAGATCATCAAAGCGGGGCTGCTGATGTTCGGCGCCATCTGCCTCAGTTTTTGGGTTTTAGCTAAATTCAACTTCAACCTGGTGACCTTCTTTGACGGACTTTCCGCTAAGTACGGTCAAAAATTCCTCGAGCCAGGCATGCTGTTCAAAAACCCGATTGAATTGGTCTCCCTGGGCATGGCCCTGGTGCTGGGCACAGCGGGCATGCCACACATCCTGATGCGGTTCTTCACTGTGCCCACAGCCAAAGCGGCCCGGACCTCTGTCCTCTGGGCCATGGGGCTCATCGGTTCCTTCTACATCATGACCACTTTCCTCGGCTTCGGCGCCGCCTACTTCGTGGGCAGCAAGGTAGTCAAAGCAGCTGACGCAGGCGGCAACATGGCGGCGCCTCTCCTGGCCCAAACCCTTGGCGGCGGACCTGGCACTGTGGGCGGCGAGTTCCTGCTGGCCTTCCTCTGTGCCGTAGCTTTCGCCACCATCCTGGCCGTGGTAGCCGGACTGACCCTGGCAGCCTCCAGCGCCTTTGCCCACGACTTCTACGTCAACGTTATTAAGAACGGAACAGCCGATGAAACAACCCAGGTCCGGGTAGCCAAACGTACCGGCGTCGTAGTTGGCATAGTCGCTATCATCCTGGGCATCCTGGCCAAAGGCCAGAACGTTGCCTACCTGGTGGCCCTGGCCTTTGCCGTGGCTTCGAGCGCCAATGTGCCGGTTATCATCCTGGCGATTTTCTGGAAGAAGTTCAACACCGGCGGTGCAGTCGCCGGCATCCTGGTCGGCCTGGTAGCTTCTGTGGGCCTGATGGCTATCGGCCCCAATGTCATGGGCAAGTCAGCCATCTTCCCCCTGGGCAACCCGGGCATCGTCAGCATCCCCTTAGGCTTTATCGCAGCCTACCTGGGTACTATGTTCTATACGGAGAAGAGCGCCGAAGCAGCCAAGTTCGAAGAGCTGTATGTGAGAGCCAACACAGGCCTAGGCGCCGAATAACCTCCAGGCCGGTAATAACCTTCGTCTAGCTTTGTCGCCAGCCCCGCCGGCATCCTCAACGTACGTTTAGTACGCTTCCGGTGCCGGCGGGGCTGGCTTCGCGCTATACTCGGTTCTTACCGGCCTGGTTGAGCGAAAACCTTCGGGTCCTGCCGACGCTTCGCCATCCTCAGCGTACGTCCAGGAGTGTCAGGGGGACAGGTCCCTTGACACTCCGTGAAATGGTGGGAAAGATTGCGGTGTCAATGGACCTGTCCCCCTGACACATTTTGTGGGGACCCTTGTTTGAAAAAGAGAGAGTGAGAGATTAGCAAGCCCTGCCGGTTATCCGGCGGGGCTTTTGATATTTGTTCGGAAGGAGTCTGGCGGCGCTGAGGCGAATTTAGGACGTATGTGCAAGAATCCTCTCCATTTCAATGGAGAGTAGTTCACAAAGAACCAAAACGAGGTGAGTTTCCGTGTTGGCAAGGGCAGAGCAACTACTTAAAAAATATTATGGTTATGCCTCCTTCAGGGAGGGCCAGGGCAAAATCATCAACAGCATTTTGCAGGGCCGGGACACGGTGGGGATTATGCCTACGGGCGGAGGGAAATCGATCTGCTACCAGATACCGGCGCTGATTCTGCCCGGCACAACCCTGGTCATCTCTCCCCTGATTTCCCTGATGAAAGACCAGGTGGATGCTCTCAACAGCCTGGGCATACCGGCTGCATATATCAACAGTTCTTTATCTCTGGGAGAAGTGCGTGAGCGAATTTCAGAGGCCGGGCGGGGCAACTACAAACTTTTGTATGTTGCCCCTGAGAGGCTGGAATCAGAGCAGTTTCGTTCCCTGCTTAATTCTCTGCAGGTACCCCTGCTGGCAGTTGATGAAGCCCACTGTATTTCCCAGTGGGGGCATGACTTCCGCCCCAGCTACAGGTCAATTGCCCAGCTGCTCCAGGGCCTTGGGCAGCGGCCGCTGCTCGCTGCCTTTACCGCCACCGCCACCGGGGATGTGACCCGGGACATCATCAACCAGCTCTCTCTTAAAGATCCTGATGTCCACGTTACCGGTTTTGACCGGGCAAACCTGTTCTTTGAGGTGATACGCGGGGAAGACAAAAGAGATTACCTGCTCAATTTTCTGCGCCAGAACAAGGACCAGCCGGGCATAATTTATGCCGCTACCCGCAAGGAAGTGGACAGCCTGAATGACTGGCTGGGCAAGAAAAAATTTTCCGCCGGCAAATACCACGCCGGTTTGAGCGATGCCGAACGGGTCGAGAGCCAGGAGGGATTCCTGTATGATGACATCCGCATCATGGTCGCGACCAACGCTTTTGGCATGGGCATCGACAAGTCCAACGTACGGTTTGTTATCCATTACAACATGCCAAAGAACATGGAATCCTATTACCAGGAGGCAGGCCGGGCCGGCAGGGACGGAGAACCAAGCCGGTGTATCCTGCTGTTCAGCCCGCAGGATATCCTGATTCAAAAATTTCTCATCGAGCAGAGCACCCAGTCCCCGGAAAGAAAGAGAAGCGAGTACAAAAAGCTGCAGGTTATGGCTGACTATTGCCATACTCCCAGGTGTCTGCGCAAGTTCATTCTCGCCTACTTCGGGGAAGTGATTGAGGAGTGCAACAACTGCGGTACCTGCCTGGACCAAAGCGAACTGACTGATATCACGCTGGAGGCCCAAAAGATATTTTCCTGTATGCTGCGCATGAGGGAGCAGTTTGGCATCACCATGGTCTCGGAGGTCCTGAAGGGTTCCAACAACAAAAAGGTCCTCCAGTTCGGGTTCAACAGGCTGCCTACCTATGGAATTATGCAAGAGTACACTGTCAAGGCGATCGGTGATCTGATGAAAGTGCTGGCGGCGGAGGGGTATATCAGGCTGACGGAAGGCCAGTACCCGGTGGCCAAACTTCAGCCCAAGGCCGCAGCTGTGCTGAAGCAGGAAGCCAAGGTCTGGCAGAAAGTGCGGAAACCAGCACTCCAAGCGGCTGGGGACAATACCTTGTTTGAGCTCCTGCGCGGTTTGCGCAAGGAGATTTCCCAGCAGGAAAAAGTTCCACCATATGTGGTTTTCCCGGACAGCACCCTGCGGCAGATGTGCGAGCGCCTGCCAGGGGATGAACAGGACCTCATGGCTGTCAGCGGTGTAGGAGAGGAGAAGCTCCGGCGTTATGGCAGCCGGTTTCTGCAGGTTATTCGCACTTATATTGAGGAACGGAGTCCTATGGCCCCTCATATCGGAAAGGACGACGATTCACCTGTCGGGACTGCAGTCCCTGCCGGGGGTGCGGTGTCAGCTGGAAGGTTGGGCCGGACAGATCGGCATCCCGGGGTGCCGAGTCATGTCCTAACCCTTCAGATGTTCCGGGAGGGCAAATCCCTGCGTGAGATAGCACGGGAGAGAAAACTCACAGCAGTTACAGTTGAAGACCATATCATCCGCTGCGGTCAGGAGGGGCATGAGATTGACTGGGATGCGATTATTCCCACCCGGTACGAACCCCTGGTAATCTCCAAGGTTCAGGAACTAGGCGGTGAAAGGTTGAGACCTCTGAAAGAAGCCTTGCCGGAAGAGATAGATTACTTCACCATTAAAGCCGTACTGTGCAAGCTCCAAACTCAGGTCAAAGCTTAGGGTCTGGCGATTGCGCTATAACAAATTTAACATGCTTGAAATACCCCAGGTATAAGTTCTTTTAAGGGCCGATCCCAAGATATAGTCAGATTTGTCTGCCAGCCGTTCCCAACTCCTGTCAACCATCCAGGGGCCCAAAAAGGTCGTTCAGCCCGGAGATTCATGGCTTAGCCAGGAAATATTTGCCGTAATTTTACATTTGCCCTAAGCTGAGAGTAGCAGTTTCTGAATACGAATTATGTGAAGATGGAGATGAAGAGATGGAAATCAGAGAGTGTCGCCTTGGTTACCGGTGGTGCTTCCGGGCTCGGTGAAGCCAGCGAATGGCAGCACAATCCGGCTGGACGGAGCCATCAGGATGCAGCCCAAGTAACCTGGGCTGCTATGCAGGAACAAAAAAGTGAAAGTGGGGATTAAGCACATGATGGATTTTCCTTTGACCCTGCGCTCCATGCTCGAGCGGGGCGAAAAACTTTTCCCCAAGAAGGAAATTGTCTCCCGTACCCTTTCCGGTATCCACCGGTATACCTATGCCGATTACGGGCAGCGCACCAGACGTCTCTCCAGCGCACTGCAGACCCTGGGGGTAAAGAGCGGGGACAGAGTGGGTACTTTCGCCTGGAATAACCACCGCCACCTGGAAGCCTATTTCGCCGTACCCTGCATGGGGGCTGTGCTGCACACGGTGAACATCCGCCTGTCTGCGGAACACATTTCTTACATCATTAACCACGCCGGGGACAAGGTGCTGCTGGTGGACGAGGACCTGGTGCCGCTGATTGAAAATGTCAAAGACCAGTTGGGGTCGGTTAAGGCGTACATAGTAATGAGCGACCAGAAGGAATTGCCTCCTACCTCTTTAAGTCCGGCCTATTCCTACGAGGAACTGCTGCAGCAAGGAGATCCTCTGTATGCGTATCCTGAAGACCTGGACGAGAATTCCCCTATGGGCATGTGTTATACCTCAGCTACCACCGGAAATCCCAAGGGGGTAGTCTACTCGCACCGCGGGATTTTCCTGCACAGCTTATGTATTGGCCTGGCCGACACCCTGGGCTTGTCGGAGAGGGATTCTTGCCTGCCTGTAGTTCCCATGTTTCATGCCAATGCCTGGGGGCTTCCCTTTGGCGCAGTTTGGTACGGGACGAAGCTGGTGCTGCCAGGTCCCGGCCCGACTCCCGAAGTGCTGTTGGGTTTAATAGAGCAGGAGAAGGTTACTCTGGCCGCCGGGGTCCCTACGGTGTGGCTGGCCCTCTTGAAAAGCATGGAAGCAGGAGACCGCGATACGTCGAGCATCCGGGCAGCTGTGTGCGGCGGGGCGGCTGCTCCCCGCGACATGATCAAAACCTTTGAAACCAAATACAACATTCCCTTCCTCCACGCCTACGGCATGACCGAAACGGCACCTGTGGCCCTGGTCTCCCGCCTTAAGAGCTACCAGGAGGCGTGGGACACCGACGAGATTCTGGATGTCCGGGCAAAACAGGGACTCTTGGTTCCAGGCCTGGAAATGAAAGTTATGGGCGAGAAAGGAGAAGTGCAGTGGGACGGGCAGGAGATGGGGGAACTACTCTTGCGGGGTCCCTGGATTGCCGACTCCTACTATAACGATGAACGGAGCCAGACCACCTTTTCCGATGGCTGGCTGCATACGGGAGACGTGGCAACGGTGGATGGAGAAGGGTTTGTCAAACTTGTGGACCGGATGAAAGACCTGATCAAGAGCGGCGGGGAATGGATATCTTCGGTTGACTTGGAGAATGCTCTCATGGCGCATCCTGCGGTTTTTGAAGCCAGTGTAATCGGCGTGCCGCATCCAACATGGCAGGAACGGCCGGTGGCCTGCGTGGTCCTGAAGGAAGCCCATGCAGGCAAGGTTGGAGAACAGGATTTGCGGGATTTTTTAGCTGACAAATTCGCCAAGTGGTGGATTCCGGACAGGGTGGTGTTCATGGACAAGATTCCCAAAACCTCAGTCGGGAAATTCCTCAAACGGGCTATGCGGGAGATGTTAAAGGATACCTTCGCCTAGAACAAAATACCTGACCTGACTCACACGAGTCAGGTTTTTCTGTCTCAGCGATGAAGCAACGCTTGCCAAACCCGTGTCACAATGCCGCAGACCCTGTTCAGGCAGAACTAGGTTTTCCGGAATCATACTTGTATCTTGACCTTGATAACGACGATTTACCGTTCGGCCAATCTATAGGACCTTTGGACTGGGGTCCTTCTTCTGGGGTTTTATCGTCCCCTACTTCTCCGACAAAATCGGTAGAAAACCTGCCCTGATTATTTTCGCCCTGATTTCCGCCCTTTCCCCCATTGTTCTGCTGGAAGTGCACAGCGGCTTGGCCATGATGATGATTTTGGGATTCCTGGTAAATGTGGGGCAGGGAGTTTTACCTTGTTCACTTCAATTATCCCCGCAGAATCAGCGCCGCCCGGGTTTGCGGCCACGGCTATTGGGCTGACCATGCTGGTGGGTGAACTAATTAAAAAAAGCGTCCTGGCCCGATAAATAAGTCGGGTCAGGACGCCTTTTTTTGCTGGTATCTCAAGGAGAAATTGACCGTGACCGGCATTACTGGTAGTATTAAAAGTACAATTATTAATGTGAATAATGGAACAAGGGGGAGCGGCAGGTGCGTAAGATTATTTTTGGTTTGCTTGTCATAATAATTACCGGTTCCATGTTGTTTATGGCTCAAGGTTTGGAGAAGGCCTCCGGCGTCAGTGTCACGGCGAACTGGCTTAAGCCGGCCCAACAGAGCGAGTCCATATCTGGCGGGCAGCCTGCCGCCCAGGAACCTGTGGCCGCAGAGACGTCGGCTCCGGCCCCGACGCCGGCTGCAGAACAATTGCCGGCTCAGCCGCCCCAGCCGGCGTCCCAACCAACGGAACAATCCACCCAGCCTGCAGTCCAACCGGTGGCTCAGCCTCCGGCCCAGCCAGTCCAACAGAAAACTCTCACAGCTTCAGTACCCGACGCCGGCAAGATTATTCTTGCCAATACCCTGCAGTTTACCATCGGTGCGGCCAGGCTTTCCTCCGGGGACGAAGGCTTGCAGCCGAAAAAGGGAGATCTATTTCTGCTTATTACCGCCAGGGTTGACAATGAAGGCACTGACACCCAGTCCATCAGCCCGGTTATGGTTTTTCAGCTGGCGGATACCAATGGCAACCGTTACAGCCCCCAGGTCATCAGCGCAACGGATCAGCAATTGGACGGGAACGTGGGCCCGGGAAGGACCCTCAACGGTCAATTGCGGTTTGAAGTGCCTGAGGAAGCGGACCGATACCAGCTGCAAATTGATGCGTCGTTGGTCGGTGCCGGCACCTTCCCTGTTACAGTTCTGATACAATAGGCAAGTTTGGGATGGATCAAAAACCCCGTGAAATCATAGGTTCGGCAAACAAACCGGGATTTTTTGGGGACACGTTTTCAGGGGAGAATGCCGGCCCGACATAGTGGCCGAACACCCTTGAGGATTCCTCCAACCTTGAACAAAGACCGTTATGTCCAGCCATAGCCTTACGCGCTATGGCTGGCTTCGTTTTAAAGATAGGGAAAAAATTTAAATATAACAATGACTTTTCAGAAGGAAATATGGCACTCTATCAGTAATTAGTAACTACACATAAAATTATTCGTGTATTCCCGTTAATTTCAGGCTGAAAGGAAACAATCATGCCGCAAAACAAGAATTGGGGGGCCTTGCTTGCCCTGTTCACCCTGTTGGTTGGGGTTTTGCTCATGTTTCAATTAAAAGCCCGTGACCAGGTAGCGGAAAACGGCCCGACTCCCTCAGACAACGTGGTGTCCGCTCTAGCTCCCTATGTAGCCGAAATAGACCAACTGCAGGCTGAGAACAGCAAACTCCAAGCGGAACTTTCCCAGTATGAGCAGGGAGTGGAAACGGCCCGGGTAGCTGCCCAACGCTTGCAGCAGACCCAATTGTTAGCCGGGATTACCGCGGTTGAGGGCCCTGGGTTGAAAGCGTCTCTCTATGCCAAGGGCTATGTTGCGGAGAACATGCAGTCCAGTGTATATGTGCTGTATGAACTGGAACTCCTGGACCTGGTCAACGCCCTGTGGAACTCAAGTGCCGAAGCTGTAGCTGTCAACGGTCAGCGCATTACAGATGCATCGTCCATCCTGTTCACGGGCTCAGGGATTCAAGTCAACGGGATTGCTGAATATCCGCCGTATACTATCGAAGCCATTGGCGACCAGGAGAAGCTGGCCAAAGGGGTCGATTTCGTCAACAGGTTTGTTATCGCTCCGGATACCAACGCCTCCCAGTTTGGAATCAGCGTAGACGAAGAGCCTGTGCCTGAACTTCAACTGCCCGCTGGAAGCCTGCCCAAATACAGATATGCAGTACCCAGCAAGAACGGGCAGTGAGCCTGGCTTGGTGACGGTGGGTGCGAGAGGTATGGGACCAAAGGAAATAGAGCCGGTCCCGCGGCATAACCATAATAGAAATGGGTAGAAGGGGTGGGAAAAAGTGCCGGAATTAGCCTGGGTTAATGGAAAGCTCAGCGGATTGGCTGAGGCCGTCGTGCCGTGCCTGGACCGGGGCAACCTGTTCGGGGACGGTGTGTATGAAGTGGTGAGGGTTTACGCTGGACGGCCCTTTGCCCAGGAACGCCACCTGCGGCGGTTGAAAAAGAGCCTTGCGGCGGTACAGATCGAGGCTCCCTTAGAAACCAGGGAACTGGACTTGCAGGTACGGGATTTGATTACCCGGTCGGGAATTGGCGAAGCCCAGGTCTACATTCAGATCACCAGGGGCGCCGCGCCGCGGCAGCACGCCTTCCCCAGGGATGCCAGGCCCAGCCTGATTCTGTTCGTTTTAAAAGTGGAAACCGACTTCCGCTGGCGGGAAACCGGGTGCCAAGCCATAAGCCTTCCTGACGACCGCTGGGCCCATTGCCATATTAAAAGCCTTAACCTCCTGCCCAATGTTTTGGCCAAAGAGAAGGCCCGCAGCAAGGGGGCCCAGGAGGCTCTGTTTGTGGCCGGGGGAGGAGCGAAGGTGAGGGAAGGCTCCAGCAGCAACGTCTTTGCGCTGCTTGACGGCAAAGTCGTCACTCCCCCTGCCGATGGGCATATCCTGGCGGGCATTACCCGGGAAATCTTTCTGGAACTGGCAGAAACTGCAGGATTGCCCGTACTGGAACAGGACCTGTCCCTGGCGGAGCTGCTGGAGGCGCAAGAAGTTTTTTTCACCAGCACTGTGTCAGAATACCTGCCTGTAAGCGAACTGGACGGCAAACGCATCGGAACAGGACACCCGGGCCCCAAGGGCCAGGAACTCTACGCCCTCTACAGCCAACTCTGCCAAACCGGGGACGGTTCTTGAGTCACTTGGGGACGGTTCTTACCTGACTCATTTTCACTTGGGGACGGTTCTTACCTGACTCATTTTAACCGAGACTTAGAATATGGGCGAAAAGGGAGACAGACGTAACAGGAATGAAAGAACTGCGCAACAAACAGGGACTCACTGAACGGGAATTCTTGGCTGGGTATGATCCGGAAAGGTTCCCGCGGCCCTCGGTAATAGTAGACGTCATGGCTTTGGTGGTGCCTGATGCTCCTCAAGGCAGACCCCGGGTGCTGCTCATCAGACGGGGGGACCATCCCTGCTTCGGTCAGTGAGCACTGCCAGGAGGATTTGTCAATATGGACGAATCCCTGGAGGAGGGTGCAGGCTTAACGCCGCATGGAAAACAACATGGCGGCAAATTGAGTCTGTCTGGAACCATCCCTAAGTGACTCACTTCCGGCAAAGATTTGAATTTTTGACACTTGAGACTGGAGCAAGCTGCGACTTGCAAGCAGACACTATTCCGCCGCCCGGGCAAAATCGCCCCAGTGGGCGTCGGGCAAGTGCGGAAAAGCTAAGTCGACCAGGGAGAGCAGTAAGCAGGGAACCAGGACAAGAGAACCCCGGTGTCCTGGTTTCTTTTGCGGAACGTTGTCAGAATAGTTAAAAATTTGTTGGATAGGGATGGTGTGGTATGGAAAGGAGCCCGGTCGCCAGCCTGCCGTGGGCCAGGCATTATGACCAGGGGGTACCCCTGGAGCTTAACTATCCGGAGATGCCAATCTTTGAACTGTTCCGGCAGACTATAAGGCAGAACCCGGAAAAAACAGCGCTCGTCTATTTCGGCCAGAATATGACCTACGCTCAGCTGGGCAGGTATGCGGAGCAGACAGCCTCAGCGCTGCGGGGCCTGGGGGTTGGCCGGGGGTACCGGGCAGCCCTGCTCCTGCCAAACTGCCCCCAGTACATTATCGCCTATTACGCAATCCTTATGGCAGGGGGCACGGTAGTGCCGGTGAACCCCTTGAGCACTGAAACAGAGCTCCTGCACATCTTTCGGGACGGGCAGGTGGGAACGGTTATCGGGCTGGACCTCCTGGCGGGACGTCTGGAAGCGGTACGAGACAAGCTGCTGGGGGAAGGGCTGCTGGAGCATACTTTCTACACCTCCTTGGGAGAGTTTATGCCCCTGCCGCTAAGACTGCTCTACCCCTTGCGGCGCCAGCTGGCGCCTGAAGCCAAAACGAGGCTGGCCGGGTGCAGCCGGTTCGCCAGCCTGCTGCAGTCCCGGCTGAACCCAGTTATTGCTCAGGACACGGATATCAGGCAGGATACGGCGGTGCTGATTTACACTGGAGGTACGACAGGCAAACCAAAAGGCGTGATGCTTTCCCATTATGCCCTGGTGGTTAACGCAAGTCAGTGCGCAGCCTGGGCGCAGATGTCACCGTCGGACCGGCAGCTCGTAGTGCTCCCCGTCTTTCACGGCTTTGGCATGAGTGTGGGAATGAACGCTTCGATTATATCAGGCGCTTCCTGTGTCCTTCTGCCGCGCTTCGGTGCAGAGGAGATTCTGAAGGCGGTGGACCGCTTCCGGCCAACTCTGTTCGCCGGGGTTCCGACCATGTACATCGGTTTAATCAACCACCCTCGCCTGCCCCGTTACAACATATCTTCCTTGCGGGGCTGTTTCGTGGGAGCGGCTCCGCTGGCCCCGGAGGTCAAGCGGCGTTTTGAGGAACTGACCGGCAGCAAACTGATGGAAGGGTACGGCTTGACCGAGGCTGTTACAGCAATCTGCGCCAATCCATATCAGGGGGTCAACAAGACCGGCAGCGTGGGCATGCCGTTCCCGGACACGGTAATCAGCATCCGGGATTTGGAGACGGGCCAGGCCCAGCTGCTCCCGGGCGAGATAGGGGAACTGGCGCTCCGGTGCCCTGAGGTGATGCTGGGCTACTACAACCGCCCGGAGGAAACTGCTTCAGCCCTGAAACAGGGCTGGCTGTTCACAGGGGATCTGGGCTACATGGACGAGGACGGATATTTTTACATCGTGGACCGCAAGAAGGATATGATTATCAGCGGCGGGTTTAACGTCTATCCACGGGAGGTGGAAGATGTGCTGTACCAGCACCCGGCGGTCTCGGAAGCCTGTGTTATCGGGATTCCCGACTCGTACCGGGGGGAACTGGTCAAGGCCTTCATCAGCCTGAAAGAGGGCTGTTGCACCTCGGAAGCGGAAGTAATATCCTTCTGCCGGCAGCACCTATTACCGTATAAAGTGCCCAGTGTGGTGGAGATATGCGAGGAACTGCCGAAAACTGCCATCGGCAAGATTTTAAAACGGGAGCTGCGGGACGGGGGTACCGTTGGAAAACAGCCTGCCCAGGCAGCAGTTGGAGGCAATAATTGATGCTGGATTCAGGTGACGCTAAGGGATTTTTGGAGCTGCTGTTGGAGGAATCAGCTTTAAAAGGGGCCAGGGCCAAGGAACGCTGCCCGCAGTGCCAGTTTTTTGGTTATTTTTGCAGTTATTGGCCGGAAGAACTGGTCCTTGCCGCCGGTATGGAACCACTGCGGCTCATGCCCGGGCCAGGCAGCGCCACCCCGGCGGACCTCCCTTCCTACACCTGCTCCCTGGCCCGGGGAACCCTGGCAGGGGCCTTGCGGGGTGAATACCCGGACCTGGCCGGGGTAGGCTTTGCCCATACCTGTGACACTATGCAGTGCCTGGCCGGGATTTGGCCGGATTCGGCGGCTCAAGGCCGTACTCTGATGATAGTGCCGCCGGTCACGTTACAAGCGCCCGGCGCTGCGGATTATTACCGGGCCGAGCTGAAAGAGCTGGCTCAGGCTTTGGGCAGAATAGGCGGGCAATCCATCGGGACAGCGGAACTGGGCCAGGCTTTGGAATTGTGCAACCATATTCGCCGCCTGGCGGCTGAATTGGATGAACTACGCCCCGCTTTGCCCTCCCAGCTGGTTTCAGCTCTGCTCAGGGCCGGCCAGGTCATGCCCCGGAGAGAATACGCCGCAGCCCTGGAATCGGCCCTCCCCGCACTAAAGGCCGCCTCCAGCGAGCCCCAATTCAGGCAAAGAGTACTGGTTAGCGGGGCTGTGCTGGAAGGGGACAGCGTGTTTCGCCTGGTCGAGGAACTGGGGGGACGGGTGGTAGCTGATGACACCTGTACCGGCTACCGCCATTATGCCCAGCCCCCGGGGGCAGCCTGCAGCGACCCCTGGGATGAACTGGTGCGGCGCTACAGTGAGATGCCCCTATGTCCCTGCCGTCACCGCGGCTTGGAGGAGCGCCCAGCGTACTTGGCTGAGCTGGCCCGCCGCAGGACGGCCCAGGGAGCTATCCTGGTCATCCGCAAATACTGCGATCCCCAGGCCTGGGATGCTGTTCCGGTGTCGCAACAGCTGAAGTCCATGGGTGTCCGCACCTTAGTACTGGAGCTGGATGGCGCCGAAGCAGGGGGCCGGGAACGAACCCGCATCCAGGCCTTCCTGGAAAGCCTGTGAGAACCGTGAGTCACTTGGGGACGGTTCTCTCCTGACTTAATGAGTCACTTGGGGACGGTTCTTCTCTGACTCAATTTGCACAACAATGATTCGCAGCATTGCGTTTGAGTTTGGTCGCCCTCCCCCAAAGCTGCCCGATTACGGGGGACTGGGCTAGACAAGAAATAGGACAACAGACACCGTCCCCATGTCCTGGCGGGGTTAAAGGAGGGGTCATAATTGAATGAGAAACGGCGGTACCTGCCTCTTAAGAGTACCAAGGAACTGAAGCGGACCATGGGCAGGTATTACGCATTCAGCAAATACCACCGCTTTTGGGGCAAGCCATTGGGGAGAAAGCTGGCATGGGTTACCAGCGGCGCCCCGGTGGAACTCCTCCGGGCATTCAAGATTCACCCGGTGTACCCGGAGCAATACGGCGCCATCTGCAGTACCAACAAAGCCACCGCGGCTCTCTGCCAGGCTGCCGAGGGGGCCGGCTATTCCCAGGACCTGTGTTCTTACGCCCGCTCCCACATCGGTTCGGTGCTGCGGCCTGACCTGGCTCCCATGCAAGGGCTGCCCAAACCGGACCTGCTGGTAGCCTGCAACAACATCTGCGGTACCGTGTTGAAATGGTATGAGGCCCTGGCCAGGCATTTTAACGTGCCGCTCCTGGTTTTGGACACCCCATTTCTGGCCGGAAACCTGACAGAGCATGCCAAGGCTTATGTAGTAGAGCAGCTAAAGGGTATGGTATCCTCCCTGGAGGAAATTACAGGTCGTAAACTTGACGAAAGGGAACTGGGAAAACAGATGGGGCGGAGCGCGGAAATAACTACCCTTTGGCGTGATATTCGCCGCCTCTGCCGGGCCAGGCCTTCCCCGCTGAACGCCCCTGATTTGTTTATCCATATGGCCCCCATAGTGGTTCTGCGCGGAGCTCCCCAGGGGACCGCCTATTACCGTAAACTGAAACAGGAGGTAAGCCAAAGGGCTGCAGCTGGACAGGGTGCGCTGGAAAAGGAGAAAGTGCGCCTGGTATGGGATAATATCGCCATCTGGCCCCGGCTGTTCGGCTTTTTCCGGCTTTTCTCCGAGCGGGGAGCCTGTTTCGTCACAGATACCTATACGGGAGGGTGGGCTATGGAAATATCCCAGGGCGACCCGCTGGAAAGCCTGGCTGCCACTTACACCGAGGTTTTTCTCAACCGCTCACCCGAGTTCAGGGCCAGGCAGCTGATCGAGCTGATCCGCGATTACAACGCCGACGGTTTTGTCATGCACTCCAACCGCTCCTGCAAGCCGTATTCCCTGGTACAGGAAGTGATCAGGAAAAGAGTGACACGGGAGACCGGGGTGCCGGGACTGATGATTGAGGCTGATATGGCTGACCCAAGGGCCTACGCGGAGGAACCTGTGCGCAACCGGGTACAGGCTTTTCTGGAATCGCTTGAGTGACATTCTTTGCTGCTTGGTGGCAGCCTCGGAGCAAGAACTGCATTAGCAGGAGGCAGGAAACGAGTCCTCCCGAAAATGAGTCAACGCAGAACCGTCCCCAACTGACTCAGAACCGTCCCCGACTGACTCATTTTGCTGAAGGAGAGAATAGGATGACGCAGGAGATCGGAGGAGTGGATATTGGGTCTCTCACCACCAAGGTGGTGCTGATAGACGGGAAAGGGGAAGTGCTGGGGCGGGCTAGAGCCCGCTCGGGCTACGCCGGGCGGGAGGTGGCGATGCGGCTTACCGCCGGCTTGCTGGCAGAGCTTGGCTTGAGCCGGGAACAGGTTGCAGCTGCGGTGGCCACAGGTTATGGCAGGATCACCTATGAGGCGGACCGCGAGGTCTCGGAAATCACCTGCCAGGCGCGGGGCATTGCCCACCTGTTTGGCGCCGCCCGCACCATCATTGATATCGGGGGCCAGGACAGCAAGGTAATCCGCCTTCTGCCCGGGGGCAAAGTAGCTGACTTTGCGATGAACGAAAAATGTGCCGCCGGGACGGGGCGTTTTCTGGAGGTTATGGCCGGGGCCCTGGAAGTGCCTCTGGAAGAGATGGGCAGACTGGCCCTAAGCGCGCGGGGTGCAGCTAGTATTTCTTCCGTGTGCACGGTTTTTGCCGAATCAGAAGTGATTTCCCATGTTTCTGCCGGGATGCCCAAGCCTGATGTCCTGGCGGGAGTATGTGACGCAGTCTCAGCCAGGGTGGCGGCCATGACCTCCCGCACCGGGGTGGAACCCGAGTTGGTCTTTACCGGCGGCGTGGCCCGCAACCAGGGTGTGGTGGCTGCATTGTCCAGGCAGCTCGGTCCATTGCTGGTGCCGCAAGAACCTGAAATCACCGCCGCCCTGGGGGCAGCCCTGATTGCCCGGGGTCTATCAGAACGGGGGACTGGCCGGTAGGTTAACTGAGGCCCGGATATATTTCCCCACCATTAATTCCCGTTTTTAACAGAGGACATCGTGCTTAATCATATCTCTGCGTTTTTCCATTTGGGCAATAACTTCAGCTAAACGTATTTGGCTATAATCTCCGAAAGCACTCGTTTCATAGAATCCACCAGTTCTGGCGGATTTTTCACCGTTGCATCACTTCCCAAACCAATGAAAAACTTCGTAAAATAGGAAATTTCACTCTTCGGGACATCACCGTCTAGCCAACCAGTCCCATCCTTGCGAATATGCAGTTTTGGCACTGGCCATAATTCGGCCTCACATCGCTGGACACCCTCTTTGCTCAGTTCGATATAAACACCGATATTTTCCTGTTTCAACTTGATAAACGACTTCCGGTTTCCAAGGTGAACATGCCGCAGATCCAACGGTTTTGCTGTGGAAGTATTGTAAACTGCAGTATGAATTTTGTCACATCTAAACAGACGAAAATCGCTTTTAAGAAAGCAATAGGCGGGACAGTACCAAAAACCGTTGCTTGCGTATATCCCAATCGGTTGGATCTCCCGACTTGACATTCCTTCCCGCGAGTCGTAATCGATGAAAAGAACTTTTTGCTGGATTGCCGCGTCAAGCAAGATGGATAAATAGGGGAATTCCGCTTGTCTCGCCGGTGTTACAAAATCAATGCGGTTCTTCATTTGATCGATACGGTCCCTGAGGTCTCCGGGCATGACGGTCAGCATCAATTCCATAAGTCGTTTAGATTTAAACATAATATTACTCCCTGATTTAATATTTATGACAATCCCTGTCACTATTATAAGCTATAATTACAACCATTGATGAGCAAAATAAAAGACTGAAGGAGTTGTTTAATTATGGCGTTGCGATTGACCCCCTTTTTAGTGATGGATGGAAATGCAAAAGAAGCTATCCAATTCTATGAAAAATCATTGGATGCTAAAGTCCTCTTTAGCCAAACATTTGGAGATACACCGAAAAATCCTGAATCCCCTTTACCAGCGGATATGGAAGAACGGGTGGCACACGCAGTGTTGAAAATCGGCGAAACGAATATTATGGTTGCCGATATTTTCCCGGGACAACCTCATCAAAGTGGAAATCAAGTTAACATCTGTATTACAACCAACGACAGAGAAAAATCAACAAAAATGTATGAATCCTTGCGGCAAGAAGGTCAGGTGAACATGCCGCTGCAAGAAACTCATTTTAGCCCTGCCTACGGTATAGTAACGGACAAGTTCGGTGTGACCTTTCTAATTTGCACTTTCTCCACAGAGGAAGCAGTCAATAGAGGACATGAAAAGACCAATTAACTATAAAACATTTTTTCAATTTCTGTACTATTCTTCTGGAAGCTGAGATTTCCATTGCCAACTTAGATACAAAAAACACCCGAAAAACCCTAAAATAAAGAAAAACGGCACATCCAATCAGGCTTAAGCTTGGTGTGTCGTTTTTTGTTTTCCACTCAAAAGAAAACCGGTTAGTCTGAAACCGCTGGCTTAATTTCTTCAGCAGGTATTATGCCCCGGGCGTAGAAACATACACGGTAACCGGTACTTCGACTTTTGAGGTGATGCATTTTTGTGCCTTAGCAGAGTTTTTGACATCATGAAGTACTCTATCCACGACGGGCCGGGCATACGCTCAACCGTGTTTTTCAAGGGCTGCCCCTTAAGCTGCCAGTGGTGCCACAATCCGGAAAGCCAGGCCCCGGAGCCGGAAATCATGCTCTCTGTCGAAAGGCGCATCGGCTGCGGTGAATGCTTAAAGGCCTGCACCCGGGGAGCAATCAGCGCTGGCCCCGCAGGTAAGCTCGTGTACAGCAGGGACAAATGCACAGGCTGCGGCGCTTGCGCCAAAGTCTGTTATGCCGGGGCCAGGGAATTGGCCGGCAGGCCCATTACCGAGGCGGAAGTTATCAAGGAGATCAAGAAAGACCGGATTTTTTATGATAAATCCGGTGGCGGAGTGACCTTTTCCGGCAGGGAACTTGAATTTGTGGTGAATTACCGGTGTAACATAACCGCAGCTTATATGGAGGCATGACACATGAAGGAAATCAGAGTTGGAGTGGGGAATTTTGACCTTGATACCTTTATCCATGAAACCCTGAATTTTGTGCGCACAGTTCTCTCGGATGAGTTTGATCCTTCCTACGCCGTGGCCTGGGTGGAGGACCATGAACCCGATTACGGACCGGAAACCGAGGCCCGGGACCTCTCCGCAGAACTCTTAGAGGACAGAAAGGTCCTGTTTTTTCCCTTTAGTGGCTCCAATGTGGGGGACCCCATCCCTTGCGCCAACGGGGAGGAGTATGTCCTTGACGACTGGGGCGACCTGGAGTTGTACGGCGATGAGGAAGAGAACTTTGACCTGAGCGACACCGAATGCGCCGGATACCTGATAAAAGTTGAAAACCGGGAGTTTGTGATCAATTCAGCCGTACACGGGGGCTCCAACGGCGTGCTGGGAGCCTATGTAAACCCAGTGCCGGACTGCGGCACGCTGGACGGGCCCATGACAGAGTTTGTCAGCCACTTCATAGTCGGGTAAAATGTTTTGGCCAACGGCTTAAAGGCTTGGGCCATCCGGGCCAGGGATGACAACAACAAGGATATCTGGTTGGATAATGAGTAATAATTGAGATCGGATAACGGGCTATAGTGCAAGGGCTGCGCTGTAGCCTTTTCTGTCATAATTTTAATACCGAAATCAGTTAACGTAAACGTAAACAGGTGCTATAATATTCTTACAATTAGTTCAGAAGGGGGTTAGGCATGGCAGAGACCAAGGGGCCGCTGTTCACCATCTCTGAGTTGGGCGAAGAGCTGGGCATTACGCCCCGCACCATCCGCTACTATGAAGAAATGGGCTTACTTGAGCCGCAGCGCTATGAGGACGTGGGCCAGCGCCTCTACGGCCCGAGGGAGCGCACCCGCTTAAAGCTTATCCTGCGCGGGAAACGTTTTGGCTTTTCCCTGGCCGAGATCAAAGAAATGATCGACCTTTACTACGTGGACCCTACGGAGAAGGAACAACTGCGGCGGGTGGTTGCGTATGGCGAGAAGCGGCTGAAAGAAATCGACGAGCTGCTGAAAGACCTGCGGGTGATGCGCGAGGAGATGCTGGAATACCACCGCAGGTTTACGGCGAGACTACAGGAGTCAAACCCAGGGGTAGACGTCCCCGGAAAGGCGGAGGAGAAAGATGTTTGAATTTATGCTGACAGAGGGGCAGAAGGCTCTGGCCCTGGAGACGGCGGAGTTTGTGCGCACCCAGGTGCCGCGGCAGCTGGTCTTGGACATGGATGCGGAAAAGGTCACCTACCCGAGGGAGTATATCGATTCTCTGGCCCGGGCCAATCTTCTGGGCCTGCGCTTTCCCAGGGAATATGGCGGCAGGGGTCTGGCCTGGGCCGATGAAGTGGCGGCCTTGGAAGAGATCAGCACCCTGGGCACCAGCCTGGCCTGCCTTTACTCCCTGCCATCCATAGTGGGAGAGGCCATCAACATTTTCGGCAGTGATGAGCAAAAAAGGCGGTACCTGAAGCCAACCCTGGCAGGGAAACTGTGCACGGCGGAGGCCCTCACCGAACCGCGCGGCGGCTCGGACTTCTTCGGGGCAACCACGGTTGCCCGGCGGGAAGGGGACTATTACATCCTTAACGGCCAGAAGAGGTTTGTGGTGGGGGCTGAGGGAGCGGATTATTTCCTGGTCTACGCCAAGACGCGGGAGGACGGGCCTCCCCACCAGAGCATCAGCGCTTTCCTGGTGGACCGGGGTCCCGGTGTGGAAACGCCCCATGTGTATGGATTGATGGGCACCCGGGGCGGCGGCGCGGGCAGGGTAGTGTTCCGCGACGTTAAAGTACCGGCGGAAAACCTGGTGGGCAAAGAGCACGGGGCCGCGGAGATTTTCTATCAGATGATGATTCCGGAACGGCTGACCAGCGCAGCAGGCTCCCTGGGACTGGCCCGGGCCGCCCTGGAGATTGCCGCCCGCTACAGCACCCGGCGCAAGGCCTTTGGGCAGAAGATCAAAGATTTTGAGGCGGTGAGCTTCAAGGTGGCCGACAGCATTACCCAGCTGGATGCGGCCAGGGCACTGGTATACGCGGCCGCCCGGGGAGTTGACGCCGGTATTTCAGGTTCCCAGGCCCGCCGCCTGGTGTCCGAAGCCAAAAAATTCGCGACCGAGACCTGCTGGAATGTAGTGAACGCGGCCATGCAGGTCATGGGCGGGATCGGCTATACCAATGTGTATCCAATCGAGCGCATGCTCAGGGATACCCGGCTGATTATGATCTGGACCGGGACCAACGAGATTATGGATTTGATCATCCAGCACGAATACTACAAGCAGCTGGCTGGGGAGAGAAGAGCGCCGCAGCGGGACTGGGAGGAGGACGCGGTGAACGCCCACCTGACGGAAGAAAAGGTTTACGAATAGGACACAGTCCGAAGTCCGAAGTCCGAGGTCCGAGGTCCGAGGTCCGAAGTCCGAGGTCCGAAGTCCGAAGTCCGAGGTCCGAAGTCCGAGGTCCGAGGTCCGAGGTCCGAGGTCAGAGGTCCGAGGTCAGAGGTCCGAAGTCCGAGGTGTGAGGTGTGAGGTTCGAGGTTCGAGGTCTGAGTCTTACTCTAAGGTATGACGTTTGGGTACGGCGCCATCGTCCTGCCTGCTGAGGCTTTTGTCCTGCCTTCAGGCGGCATTGTGGTCTTCACTTTGGTTAAACATGTGTCGGTGTGCCTGTCCACCCGGCATTTGCTGAGAGTGAGTCACCCAAGAACCGTCCCCAGATGACTCATTTGCTGAGAGTGAGTCACTCAAGAACCGTCCCCAAATGACTCAAAAGGCAAGAAACTTGTCCTGCGTTCTCTGAACAAATAAGATAACTGGGAGTAAGAAGCAATGAGCTTACCTAACCGCAATAACCCTTACAGCTTTAAGGAATGGTTGGAGAAAAGAAAGGTCAACTTCTTTGCGGCTGACGAGTTTCTCCAAAAATGCATGAGGCATTATGTTAAGGAAGATATTGACACTCTCACCGCGAAACTCGAGAAATTTGCAGAAACGGTCTCCTTTCGTTGGGGCGGCTTGGCCGAGGAATGTGCCCGGCCTGAAAACAGGCCATACATGATGCATTACGACGCTTATCATAACCGCATTGACCGTATTGTCAGGCCCTATGAAATGAAAATGCTGGAGCAGGAGATTTTTGCCTCCGGCTTGTACGCGGAAGGTACCGGCGACTGGGAACGGTTCATCAAAATGCTCTTGCTCAATGAAAATGGAGAATTCGGGGTAATGTGCCCCGAACTTTGCACGGAAGGACTGATCCACGCCATCGAAGAGCTGAGCGAACCTGAAACCCGCCAGCCGGAGCTGGCGCGGATTCTGCAGCATTGCTCAGAAGGCATCAGTGGGGAATATGGCATCGGGGCACAGTTTTTGAGCGAGATTCAAGGAGGCTCCGACGTTCCGGCTAACCTGTTGGAAGCAGAGTTTGACGGAGAAAACTGGCGCCTGCACGGCGACAAGTTCTTCTGTTCAGCCCTCCATGCAGACTACTTTGTCGTTACGGCCAAGCCGCAGGGGAGCGAAAAGGTAGCTGTGTTCGTGATGCCGGCTTGGCTTCCTGGTGACAAGGAGAAGGAAATCCGGAACGGCTATACCATTGACCGCCTGAAGTGGAAAATGGGCACCGTTGAGCTGCCCACAGGAGAAGTGACTTTCAAAGGGGCAGTAGCCTATCCCTTAGGTCAGCTTGACCGGGGGGTTGGCAATGTGGTGGGGATCGTCCTGTCCTATTCCCGCTTGGGAGTAGGCGCCACCTGTGCCGGTTCCATGGTCCGGGCCGTGCGTGACGCGAAAAGCTATGCCGGCTTCCGGGAAGCCTTCGGCCGAAGAATTAACCAGTTTCCCCTGCTGGTGAACCAATTGGAAAGACTGGAAGCCCAGGCCCAAAGGGCCGTGGCCGGCGCTTTCAAACTTTTTGACTTGTTTCTTAAGACCGGAGGCAAGTTCACCACTAAGCTAAATCCGGCGGAAACACCCGAGCAGAAAAGGCTTCGTTTACTGGTGCGTGAACTTGTCCTGTTGGCCAAGATGTATACTTCCAAAATCTCAACCGAGGTTATTCATGATGCCATGGCTGTTTTCGGCGGGCACGGGGTAATGGAAGATTTTACGGTGCTTCCGCGTTTGTACCGGGATTCCAACATCAACGAACTCTGGGAAGGCCCCCGCAATGTCCTCCTGACCCAGATCCACAACGACTTCAGACGTTATTCCCAACTGTACAGCCCGGCGGAGTTTGTACGGGACTGCCTGAGCGGCGCCGATGCGGAACTGATCAGCCAACTGGCGGACAGAATGACCCGCCTGCTGGCATACCCAAGTTTGGAGGACAACGATGCTGAAACCCTGAAAACAGCCGCCGACTGGGACCTCTTTGCCGATGATCTGATGTTGGCATTCCAGGAACAAGCCAGGCAGGAAGTCCTGGCAAAATAATCCTGATGGGGGAGGGAAAGTCCATGAACATTAATATCGGGAAGATGTTTACCAACAGGGCACTGTTGTCTCCGCAGCTGGAAGCGTTTGTTGGAGACGGGTACCGCTTTACCTATGCCCAAGCCAATGAAAGAATCAATCAATTTGCCCATTATCTTCTCCAGGAAGCGCTGTTGCAACCGGGGGACCGTATTGCCCTGCTAAGCAAGAACAACGAACATCTGGCCGGCGCTGTTTTTGCTGCGGCCAAGATTGGAGCCGTTGCGGTGCCATTGAACTGGCGTCTGCAGGCGCCTGAACTGGTTTACATTTTGAACAACTGCGGTGCCAAAGCGCTGCTTTATGACGGGGAGTTTGGCAGCGTGGTGCAGGAACTTCGTGCCCAGACCAAAATCCAGACTTTTCTGCGCAAAGGCGGTTCCGGTGCGGACCCGGACTATGAACTGACCTTAAAAGGCTTCAGTCCTGAGGAACTTCATGGAACAGGCGGGGGGGAAGATCCCCTGATCATCATGTATACATCCGGCACCACCGGCAGACCGAAGGGAGCGGTATTAAGCCATGAAAACCTTTTTTGGGCCACGCTGGGGATTACCCACACACTTGACTGGCGTTACAGGGATCGTTTTTTGTCGGTAGCTCCCATGTTTCACATCGGCGGGCTCGCCCCCGTCATTACAAATGTTCATGCCGGCTGTACCACCGTTTTCATGCCGGATTTCGACCCAGTCAGAGTATGGCAGACAGTAGCCCAAGAAAAAATCCAGTTTATGATGACCGTCCCGGTGATGCTTGGTTTTATGCTAAAGGTGCTTGATAAGAGCAAAACGGACCTTTCCTCCCTCAGGCACATTGTCTGCGGAGGTTCAATGGTATCATCAGAATTGATTAATGCCTATCAGTCCCTTGGCATCGCTGTGGAAAACGTCTATGGGATTACGGAATATGGCGGAGCGGTGTGCTTCTGGATGCCGGAAATGGGCGAAAACAAGAAAAAGTCCGTCGGAAAACCGGTCTTTCACGGCCAGATCAAAATTGCCGGCGTAGAGACCGGGAAGGAGCTGCCAGCAGGGGAAGTGGGAGAAATATGGTGCTGCGGACCCCAGGTATTTAAAGGGTACTGGAACAACCCCGAAGGCACTGAAAATGCTCTTAATGACGGCTGGTACCGATCCGGCGATTTGGGAATGAAGGATGCAGAAGGTTTCATCTACGTTGTCGACCGGCTGAAGGATATGATCATCAGCGGCGGGGAAAACATCTACCCCGCCGAACTCGAAGCGGTCATCAGCCGGCATGCCGGCGTGGCCGATGTGGCCGTGGTCGGTGTGCCAGATGACAAATGGGGGGAAATACCCAGGGCCTATGTGGTGAAAAAGGAAGGAGCGGTACTTGCGGAAAACGATATTATTGAAGTCTGCCGGCAAAATCTGGCCGGTTATAAATGTGTGAAAGAAGTTTTCTTCATTGACGCGCTGCCGCGCAATGCTTCGGGGAAGGTCTTAAAGACCAGTTTGAAACAGCGAACCTCTGCTGCCGGATAGGTTTTAGGACGTAAGGGAAAGAATCCTCCCCATTTCAATGGGGAGATGAATTGCCCAACATACTTTCCCAAAATATGGTATAATATTCCATACAGAGTTCTTTGAAAACTTCGGTATGGGGTTGCAACGAATAAATGGGTCGTTGCGTAAAACTAAGTCCCAAAAATCGTAGCCCAGTCGCCTGTGTGCAGGTGCTTCTACTATGAATTGGTACACCATATATTCATAGTCAGGCTAAATGACTGGTAACTATGGATGGAACAAAGTATCTGGAAACCCAGCACTCAGAATTAACGATGAGTGCTGGGCAACCAGTAGTGGTGTTGGGCACGCCAAAGATGTACAGGTTTGGCGGGTGTTCATTCGTCGCCTAGAATCTTGAAGCTCTCCATTTTAATGGAGAGTAGTTCACTGAGCTGGTGCTGAGGCCAGTATGGAAGGCTACCCTGAAAAGTGAGTCAGCCAAGAACCGTCCCCAGGTGACTCCCCAGGTGACTCAAGAACTGTCCCCCATTTGACTGAATGATTCAAAACTTGCTGCAGTGGTTTTGCCTGGTGATGCTTAGAGACGTTCTCCTGCGATTAAAGTGAATTGAAAGGAAGATGTTTGATGGATAACCTGTGGAGTCTTTTGGAACGCAGCAGCCGGAATTTTCCCGAGGCCTTGGCGCTGCGTTTTCCGGCGGGTAAGCGTTACCTGACCTGGCTCGACCTGAAACAGGCGGCCTTGGCCCTGGCCCGGGAATTGCAAGGCCGGGGGATTGAAAAGGGAGACCGGGTGGGATTGTTCCTGCCGAACACACCGGAGTTTGTCATCTCCTTTTTTGCCGCCTCCTATCTGGGGGCGGTGGTAGTCCCCATCAACGGGAAACTGACGGCGCCCGAGATATCCTACATCCTGGCGGACAGCGGTGCTAAGGCTCTGCTCTACGCAGCGGATAAAGGGGAAACGGTTAAGGAAGCAGTGGAGAAGGCAGGAGTAGGGGTGCTCCTGGCCGATACAGATTTTCCCTTGCAGGATGCAGGGGGAGATTCGGATTACAGGGAAGGTGGATATGCGGAAGCTGCGGACCTGGCGGAGATACTTTACACCTCTGGCACTACGGGACGGCCTAAGGGGGTCATGCTGACCAATTACGCAGTGATTGCCGTAGGCCAGATGATGGCTTATGAAGCTCAGATTTACCACGGCGACAACGTTCTCTTGCTAATGCCTCTGACCCATTCGGCTCCTTTGAACCTGTTCGTGGTAGGGGCGGTCTGGGCCGGAGCCCAGATGACTCTGGGGGAATTCACCCCCCAAGCCTTATTGCAGCTGGCGGCGGGGGAAGGCGCCACTCATTTCTTTGGCGCTCCCGTAGCTTACCAACTCTTATGCCGGATGCCAAACCTGGCGGAATACGACCTTTCAGCCATGAAGCTTTGGATTTACGGCGGGGCCCCTATCGGCCGGGAACAGGTACTGAACTGGCAGAAGCTGCTGCCCGGGAAATTCATGTCGGTTTACGGGCTGACCGAGGCCGGACCTAACGGCCTGGCCCTGCGCCCAGCAGAGCATGCCGTGAAGGCGGGGAGCATCGGAGGAAGAGGCTCCATCAACACAGCAGTGAAAATCGTGCGGGAAGACGGCCGAGAGGCGGGTCCTGGTGAGACGGGGGAAATAGCCCTGAAGACCGCCAGTGTGATGCTGGGCTATTACAATAACAGCGGGGCTACAGCCTCTGCGCTGCGGGAGAACTGGCTCCTGACCGGGGATGTGGCACTGAAAGACGAAGACGGGTATGTCTGGATCCTGGACCGCAAAAAGGACATGATCATTTCCGGCGGGGTCAACGTCTACCCCAAGGAAATTGAGGACCTGCTCCTGACTCATCCCCAAGTTGCCGACGTGGCGGTCATCGGCGTACCCCATCCGGACTGGGGTGAGAGCGTGTGCGCAGTGGTGGTGCCCCATCCGGGCGGAGAGCCCAGCCTGGAGACTATCCGCCAGTTCTGTCAGGGCAAACTGGCTGACTACAAGGTTCCCAAACTCCTGCGGCTGGTTCCCGCCCTGCCGCGAAATTCCTCGGGCAAGCTGCTGAAGTACGAACTGAGGGCCGAAAGGGCATGAAGGAAGGCCAGGTCAGATACTGCCGCACCAGCATCAGCCTGATGGGCGTAACCCTGAATGTCTACGTCTACCTGGCGGACGGAATGCTGGTGGACAGCGGCCCTTCGCGGCGCAGGCGGGAAATAATGGATTTCTGCCGGGATGCGGGCGTGAAAAGAATAGTTCACACCCATATGCACGAAGACCACAGCGGCAACTCCGCTTACCTGGCTGAACAGCTGGGAGTACCGCTTTATTGCAGCGCGGCTGGGGTAGAAGCATGCCGCACCGCTGCCCGTCTGCCGCTGTACCGGCGGCTGTTCTGGGGTCCTAGGGCAGGGTTCGAAGCGCTGCCCCTGCCCCGGGTTGTAGAGGGGAACAGCGCTGCCTGGGAAGTGATTCCTGCTCCCGGGCACAGCGCCGACCAGGTGGTCCTGTTGGATGAGGAGGGGGGGCGGCTGTTTAGCGGGGACTTGTTCGTGTACAGCAAGACCAGGGTAGCCATGAGGAGTGAGAACCTGGTAGAGAGCATGGAAACCCTGCGCCGGGTACTCAGGCGCCGCTTCAGGACTGTTTACTGCAGCCATGCGGGTATCCTGGAAAACGGCTATGCGCTGCTGCAGCAAAAACTTTCCTGCCTGGAAGAACTGCAGGGCCAGGCCTTGGCCATGTATGGGCGCGGAACGAGCATCTCTGAGATTCAGCGAAAGCTCTTCCCCAAACGCCCCCCGATTACCCCTGTAAGCATGGGAGAGTGGTCATCTTACCATGTGCTCCGCTCCCTGATAGAGGACGGATCCGGCCCGGGCAAAGGGCAGTAACGGACCGGCACCGGGCAAGGGATGAAGAAATTTGGTATACCAACGTTGCCGGAAACTCTTTACAGGTGCGGATTTCGTGCTATAATGAGGGTAAGACGGATTTGCCGTTCTGTACAACTTAATTTCGCTAGGGGTGCCCCGTCAGGGGGCTGAGAAAGAGGAAACTCTTAACCCTTCGAACCTGATCTGGTTTGGACCAGCGTAGGGAAGCCGAAAATCCAGTTCTTAAAAACAAATTGGATTGGATTTAAAAGCAGCTTACCTCCGGGTAAACTGCTTTTTTGCTTTAGCGGTGACCGGGCGGATTGAGGTACAGAATAGCAGCTAGTTCAAGAAAATTTAGAGGGGGTTAGAAGAGTGGCAGAAATTACGTTGCAGCAGGCGGACGCAATGGAAATCGGCGGGATTGCCCTGGATAGCCGCCTCTTGATCGGAACGGGCAAGTTTTCTTCCCATGAAGTTGTGCCCCAGGTCATCAAGGCCTCCGGTTCCCAGGTAGTGACCATGGCTTTGCGGCGGGTGGACTGGAAAAACCCGCAGGAAAATATCCTCAACTACTTGCCGGAGGATATAGTGCTGCTGCCCAATACCTCGGGAGCCCGCAGCGCGGAAGAAGCGGTGCGCATCGCCCGCCTGGCCCGGGAGGCAGGCTGCGGCAACTGGGTGAAAATTGAGGTGGTGCAGGACCAGCGCTACCTCCTGCCGGACAATTTTGAGACCGTAAAAGCTACCGAAGTCCTGGTGAAGGAAGGGTTTGTGGTCCTGCCGTATATGAGCCCGGACCTGGGGACTGCCAGGCGCTTGGCCGATGCCGGCGCCGCGGCGGTGATGCCCTTGGGAGCGCCCATCGGCAGCAACCGGGGCTTAAAGACCCGGGAACTGGTCCGAATCCTGATTGAAGAAATCTCCCTGCCCGTTATTGTTGACGCGGGTATCGGCCGACCTTCGGAAGCTGCAGAAGCCATGGAAATGGGTGCTGCGGCCGTGCTGGTAAATACGGCAATCGCTACGGCCAGCGACCCGGTGCAGATGGCCCAGGCCTTCGGCATGGCGGTGGCGGCGGGACGCATGGCCTATCTGTCCGGCCCAGGGGCCAGGCGGGAACAGGCTGAAGCCTCGTCTCAGCTCACCGGCTTTCTCAGGGAGGGATAACCATGTTTTACGATGTATACAAAGCATGGCGCGAGAACTTAAGCCAATATCCAGCGGAAGCGTTTGAAGCCGGGGATGTGCTCAGGGCCCTGAACCGGGACCGCCTGGACAGGCTGGACCTCTTGGCCCTGCTCTCCCCGGCGGCCCAACCCTACCTGGAGGAGATGGCGCAAAAGGCTCACCGCCTCACCATACAGAATTTCGGCAGAACCATTTCCTTGTTTACTCCGCTTTACCTGGCCAATTTCTGCAGCAACCGCTGCGCCTATTGCAGTTTCAACGCCCAGAACCAGATCACCAGGCGCCAGCTTAGTCTGGAAGAGGTGGAACAGGAAGCCAGAGCCATCGCTGGTACCGGCCTGCAGCATATCCTGCTTCTGACCGGGGAATCGCGGCAGAAAAGCGGGCCGGAATACATAGAAGCGTGTGTAGAACGTTTGAGACCCCACTTTGCGTCCATTGGCATTGAAGTTTATCCTCTGGAAGAAGAGGAGTACCGCCGCCTGTATGAAGCAGGTGTAGACGCTTTCACCATGTTTCAGGAAGCGTACGATGAGGACATCTACGCGGAGGTGCACCTGGCCGGGCCGAAGCGCAACCACCGCTACCGGATGGAAGGGCCGGAACGGGCCTGCCGCGGAGGTATAGCCAGTGTGAATATCGGCGCCCTGCTCGGGTTGGGAGAGTGGCGGACAGAATCCTTCTTTACTGCCCTCCACGCCGAGTATCTGCAAAAGCATTATCCCGATGTGGAAGTATCCATTTCCATGCCCCGTTTGAGGCCCCACGTGGGTACCTTCCAACCGGTTGCGAGTCCGGTAACGGACCCGGTGCTGGTGCAGATTATGCTGGCCTACAGGCTCTTTTTGCCCCGGGTCGGGCTGACCCTTTCCACCAGGGAAAGTCCGGAGCTGAGGGAGGATTTGCTCCCCCTGGGCGTGACCAGGATGTCCGCCGGTTCCCTCACTTCGGTTGGCGGTTACTCCGAAGGCACGGAAACCGGCAGCCCGCAGTTTGAGATTGCCGATGACCGGCCTGTGGACGAGATCGTTAAGATGCTGCGGACCAAGGGGTACCAACCAACCTTCTGCGATTGGGTCAATATGCGGGAGCGGACACCGGCTTTACGCCAATCCACAGCCAAGTGAACTCGTTTAGCTTCCGCTAAACATCGGGTCTTCGGTGGGGGACTCTACCCCCACCGAAGCAGAATACGGCGTAACCACTCCCACTTATAGAAGTGGGAGTCTTAGACGAGGATAAATAATACTTAAAACAAGAGGTGAGCAGATGAGTACACAAATGGCGGCGGCCAAACGCGGTGAAATTACAGAAGTGATGCGCAGAGTTGCGGCAAAGGAGAATATATCTGCCGAAGAGTTGCGCCAGAAACTTGCCCAGGGCACAGTGGCCATACCGGCCAATATCAACCACAGGAGCCTGGACCCTGAGGGCGTAGGCCTGGGCCTGAAGACCAAAATAAACGTCAACCTGGGGATATCCAAGGACTGCGCCAACATTGAGACAGAACTGGACAAAGTCCGCAAAGCCCTGGACATGAAGGCTGAAGCAATCATGGATCTGAGCAACTACGGCAAAACAGCCGAGTTCCGCCGCAGGCTGGTAGAGATGTCCCCGGCCATGATCGGCACCGTGCCCATGTATGATGCCATCGGCTATCTGGATAAGGAGCTGGAGCAGATTACTCCCCAGGAGTTCCTGGCTGTGGTTGAGAACCACGCCAAAGACGGGGTTGACTTCATGACTATCCATGCGGGCCTGAACCGCGGGACCGTGGAGCACTTCAAGCGCAATTCCCGGGTCACGAACATCGTCTCCCGCGGCGGATCCCTGCTCTATGCCTGGATGGAACTGAACAACGCGGAAAACCCCTTCTATGAGTATTACGACCAGGTGCTGGACATCTGCGCTAAGTACGATGTGACTCTAAGCCTGGGTGATGCCTGCCGTCCCGGAAGCCTGGCTGATGCCACCGACGCCACCCAGATCGAAGAACTGATCGTCCTGGGTGAGCTGACACTGAGGGCCTGGGAAAGAAACGTGCAGGTGATGGTCGAAGGGCCGGGCCATGTTCCGCTGAACGAAGTTACCGCCAACGTGCAGCTGCAGAAAAAGCTCTGCCACGGCGCTCCCTTCTATGTGCTGGGACCGTTGGTAACAGACATCGCGCCGGGCTATGACCACATCACCAGCGCCATCGGCGGGGCTATCGCCGGCGCGGCCGGGGCTGATTTCCTCTGCTATGTTACACCGGCGGAGCACTTGAGGCTTCCAACCCTGGATGACATGAAGGAAGGAATTGTGGCGGCCAAGATTGCCGCCCATGCCGCCGACATCGCCAAAGGGATTCCCGGGGCGGCTGAATGGGATAGAGAGATGAGCACAGCCCGTCAAAACCTGGACTGGAACAAGATGTTTGATTTGGCGCTGGACCGGGAGAAGGCTGAGCGCTACCGGCGTGAGTCCTCACCAACCCACGAAGACAGCTGTACCATGTGCGGCGAAATGTGCTCCATGCGCCTGATGAACAAAATTAAAGGCAAGGTGAGCGTCGCAGCTGCCTACTAAAGGACAGGAAGACAGGCGCCTCCTTTCGTAAGGATC
>JAJYNB010000077.1 GCA_021786555.1 Bacillota bacterium
GCGGGGTTGGTCCCACCGCTCCCAAAGCAATGCGGCAGTTCAGGCATTGACCAGACCCCGGATCGATGCGCACCAGTGCAGCTGCTCCCACAACAGCCGTATCCATAGCCCGGCGCGGACTAAGTTTGATGTAGGCGCTGCCCGTAGAGGGCTGGGGCTGGGGAATAAGAATCCTGGTTACGATCTCACCGCTGGCCAGAGAGGTCCTCCCGGGTCCTACAAGGAATTCCGCCAGTTCAAGCTGTCTGATGCCTTGACAGGATGCGATTTCAACCTTTGCACCCAGAACAAGTAAGCCTGGCGCAGTCTCCGCAGACGGTGAGGCGTTGCAAATATTGCCAACCACTGTAGCCAGGTTGCGCACCTGAAGCGAACCCAACTGCCTGGAGCCGTCGCTTAAAGCCGTGTACTTTGCAGCGATCAGGGGGTAGGAGATTACCGCGTTATGGGTTACAGCCGCGCCGATAACCATCTGGCCATCCTGTTCACCCAGGTAATCCAGGCCGTCTACACCGGTAATGTCAATAACCCGGTTAGCATACAGAACCTTGCGTTTTAGCTTTACCAATAGATCCGTTCCCCCGGCTATGATGTTGGTTTGTGGCCCGGATGTGGCGAGCAGCGTAAGAGCTTCGCCCAAAGTCCGGGGATAGAGAAATTGAAAGTTCACCAATGCATCCCTCCTAACTAGCCGCCTGTGCCCGAAGGCGAACTTCCCCAATCTCAGCCTGACCTGACTCTGCGGATTTTCTCTAAAGTATAGAGCAATATGTCGGCATCAAATATGTACACAACCGCCAAACAAGTGCTGATCAATTTAGTTACTATTGACTAATTAAGGCGGCTGACGAATAAAAGCGGCCGTAAAATAATATTACGGCCTTGCTAAACTACAAATTGACTCGCATCATGCTTACGTGTTTTTTGCTGCTAACTTGCTTCAGGCATAGGGGAAAGGGGAGCCAAATTCTTGACGACGGAACCTTTTTCGGAGCAGTGGTCGTTACAAGTGTTATTTTTCATGCAGCATTGCGAACATATCCAGACCTTGTCAACTGGACAAGGCACAAAATCATTGGTTGCAATAATTTCACCACACACCGGACACCGATTTACTTCTTCACTCCCTGGATACGGTACGGGCTGCTGTTTAAGGTAATATTTCCCTTTGCTCTGCACCGATATTATCGTATAAATTACCGCTGCCAGCACAAAGGCAACAATAGCCGAAACGTCCACCCAAAAGTCGCTCAAATAATGACCAAGCCGGCCAAATGCCATGATTATTCCAACTACTGTACCAACTATGATTGACGTAACACCTGCCAAATTAAAGTCCGGCAAGTAAGGTCTGCGGTACTCGAAGGTTCCTGGACCCAGCTTTAATACCCCTCGCACAATCACACTGTCCGTGATCAATATCCCGATCCAAGCCGCGATATAGGCCCCCATCAAAGTCAGAATGATATTGATGTGCGGCATCACGTTAAGGTACAGCAAAACCGTACCGACTATCACCATACTTACTGCCCAATATTTCCTGCCCCAGACAATCCTTAGGGTACGGGAGAAGAAGTTGGCCAGGCACATTGAGCCACCATAGAAAATATCCAAGCCAATGCGCAGTTGGCTTAGCACAATAAACAAGAATCCACCCAGGCCTATCAACTTGACCATGTATATACCGGGGTTAGTCAAACCGGTACCTGCCGCAAACCAAACACCAAGGATCAGGCAGGCGTATAGAAAAATCCCTAACGGTACAAAGGCGGTAAACAGCGCACCTCGTTTGATATTGGAATCTTTAGGAGCAAAACGCACAATATCAACACCCACGATTATGTTGGCCCCTACTACTCCGTTTACAGCACCGATAGCTCCAAGTGATCCCAATAGAGAAAGCTTGCCCTGATTGGCTCCAAAGCTAAGCCAGTGTGACGCATTAGCCAGCATCGTGGCATTTCCGGCTACTTTTGCAATTGCCGCGATAATCAGAACTACGAACAAGATAAACGACCAACTTTGGAACTTGCTCAACAGGGCCATACCCCAAATAGTTAACGGTATAAATACTATGCCAATAATGGCGAAACTTAATTGGATGGGGATGCCTGTATAAGCAGTAATAGCACTCCCCATGATAGTGCCCTCAATAACGAAAAAGGTCGTGTAAGCCAGCCAATACAAGATAGAAGTGATGGCCGAACCTACAAAGCCAAATCCCATCCCCCGCGACAACAGGTCCACGTTCAGGCCCTCTTCCCCGGAGTGCCGCATCAATATATACGAGAGCCCTCCCTGAACCAGCAACCCCCAGACGCTTGCAACAATCGTATTTTTCGCACCAAACTCAGTGACCAATGTTCCGCCGAAAATAAACTGGAACATGGCTGTTCCTACACCCAAGATGACCATATTGATTGTAAACCAATTCCAAGTCCAAGTTTTTGGTATGCGCCTCAAAGCATAGTCTTCCATAGCTGTTTCTGCGGTTCCAGCTTGACGAGCCATCTACTCAAATCCCCTTTCTCCCTAAGTGTCTCTGCCAAAAGAATGCCTTACCGAACAATCCTTTCCTGCGATTTGAGCCACTCCAACACTTATTGTCTCACCCCCATATTTCCGAATATTCCGATAATTAACTTGTTTTTACGAGTATAAGCGAAATTTACAGAGTTAAATATGTGTGTTGTCTCTAAAATGTGCCTTGGGTTTTTGGGTGTTTTTATACCAATTTTTAACGAAAAACACGGCTTAGAGCACAGGATTGCTGGGTAGCGTTATTCGTGACCTAGCTTGTTGCCACTACCTGGGATCAGTGATGGATTTACTCTCTGCGTGGGACGCTGCAGGAAAACAAATCCCCGCCGAGGCGGGGTTATGCTTCAAATAGTTCCTTGATTTTTAACGCTACCTGCAAATTCAAACGGGCCTCCGGATCAGCCAAATCTATGCCGGCAACTTCTTGGATCCTGCGCAAGCGGTAGTTCAAGGTGTTTACATGCAAATATTCGGCCCGGCAAGTCTTCTGCAGGTTGCAATTGTTCTGGATAAAGGCCTTTAAAGTAGGGAGCAACGCTGAGTTGGTTTTTGTGTCATAGTCTATTAACTTTCCGAGTTCCTGGTAGCAGAATTCTGTCATCTGGTTGTTGCCGCGCACATGGAACAGGAGTCTGTATATTCCCAGGTCTTTGAAGGCCGTAATTACATCTTTCTTGCCAAAAGTGCCCATAACATTCAAAACCATGGTGGCTTCGGCATAGGAGCGCTGGAAATCACCGACACAACCAGTTTCATTTCCGATACCCATAGAAACCGTAATTTCCGGTAAAGCCTCGCTAATGCGTTGTTTTATCAGCCCAGCCAGTTTCTCCGGCGCAAGGTTATGCGTAAACTTATTGCGTGGCGGGTTGACGTCCGCCATAATCACCACCGTATCACTTTTACTCACGACCACGCTGTTCGGCGACCTGTCCGCTGCAACACTGTTTACCAGGGCGACTAAGTTCCGTTTGACAGCGGCAACCTTTCTTTCATCTCTGCACCTCTTTACGTAGTCGCTAAAGTTATCAATGTCCACCAAAATAATTTGGTAGGGGCGCTTTAGATCGTACCCCAGAAAATTGGCTCGCTGCAAAATTTCCTCGTCGGCTTTGTAGAGACCATTTAACAGATCATCCATGCAGTCCCCTCTTAACTTGGTTTCCACCTCGAAAACGATTTTCTGCTTCATCAGTTCAAGGGCACACACTGTAGCGGCGTGCTCGATAGCCACGTAATCAAGTTCCTCCAGGTCCTGCGAAGTTCGTGTGATGGAGACATGGCCCAACAAATCGCGTCCAACCACAATTGGAGCTACTATACGCGGACTGGTCATGCCGAGGTCGGGGTAGGCCCCTAATTCCATTGGTTGCTTTTCCTTAGCCAACTTGATAAAAAAATCTCTCACCCGCGCATCATCCAAAACCGCGGCTGGAATGATTTTCTCTCGAATTGTCTGTTGCCTTAATTGGTCATTATCGTCTTCCGAGCCTGCAAAAGAGAGCACCCTGAAGAACTGGTCGTTTACCAAAACCGAGCTGCCAAGGAAATCCGCCAGGGTCTGGGTGATGCAGTCTATGCCCTTGTCCAGCAATACCATATTCGTGAGTTGGTTATGGATTGAAACCGACCTCTTCAGCTCCTTGTATTGAGTTTCAATAATTAGATTAAAGTTTTTAAGCTTCTGCAACGTCTGTCTTTCTTGTTCGTACAGGCGGGCGTTATCAATAGCTATAGCCGCCTGGCGTGAAAAGCTGCTGAGCAAACTAATCTCTTCGTCTAAAAATGGGGCAGTATCCCTCCGCCAGACGTGCAGGAGACCAACCACCTTGTTGGCTGTCTGCAGCGGTACATGAATTGAAGTGTGAAACCCTTCAACGGCAGAATATTTGTCAATTTCGTCTGAATCTTGCTCAGTCGCAGTCAGGTCGTTGAGAGTGCGCAGCACCGGCTGTTTCGTTTGGACAACCCTTCTTGTGGAGCCCTTTTCAGGGCTTAGCTGCACTTTGAGAAGGTTTTCCGCAGCATCCCCCCTGTATTCCGTAACCCAGCCCCTATCACCCTGCCTATCGAACAGGCTGATTGCGGTGGTGTCACATATTATTAGGGAGCGAACCTTATGCACAATACTGCCAAGAATTTGCCTCAAATCTACCAAGGAGGAGATTTCCGTCGCTATTTCGTACAGAGCAGTAATTTCGCGCTGATGCCTTTGTGCCTTTTCAAACAGGCGAGCATTTTCGATAACCATGGCCAACTGTGAACCCACCATGGTTAGAAGCCTGGCATCATCTTCTGTAAAGCGCCCTTTGCGTTTGTTGATCACATGCAGCACACCAATCCCTTTGTCCTCTATTTTTAGAGGGACAGTCAGCATGCTGCGCACGCCATATATTTTGCAGTAGTAGCGGTTAACCCTGTGGTCAGAATCCACATTATTGCAGATATGGGGTTCACCCTGTAAAAATACCTCGACTGCCAAGCCACCTTCCTGCAATGTTGGGTGGCAGGCGGCAAGCAGATTGTCATCTGTCACGCCAAAGGAGGGCTTGCACAACACCATTTGCTGCAAGGTTGGGTCGTAGAGTTGGAAGCCGCCAGTTTCTACATCCAGTATGTCCCGCAGCAAGGTAATAATCTCTTCCAATACGCTTTCAACCTGTGAAGCAGATGTCATTATGCTCTTGCCTATCTGTGCCAGTGCTGCCCTTTCAGTGGTCAATTTGGAGATTTGCTCCGATACTTCTTGTTCTTTCAAAAGCAACGAGATTGTTCTGGCCAAACCGGACACAGCAAATTCTACGGAGCGCCCGGGGTCGGGCAATCCCAGCAAAGTGCCGAAAATTGCTACGCCTGCTTTCTTGTCGCCCCTGTCTCCGGCATCCAAAACAATTGGATAACATGCCGTCGAGCCGAATCGGTCCTGCGAAAATCCTGACAACACGTACCTGCTTAAACGGTCTAATTTGGCTTTTCCTTGTACCGGGTCTTGGAAGAGATGCAAGACCTCTGCCCATCGACCGGACAATTTTCTAAATGCTAAACACGAGCTATTTTCTCCCCCGGCATAAGCCTCCACTACTGTTCCCTTAAACATAAACAGGACTACAGCACAAATATCCGCACCCACAAACCGCAGGGTCGATTCAAGTGTGTCAGTTAGCACCCGAACGCTTTCCTCATTCAACAGTGTTCCCTTGTCGCTTGCTGGTTGCGGAACTGGCAAAAACTTGCGAACATCGCTCGGAAGATTGCTATCCAGT
>JAJYNB010000040.1 GCA_021786555.1 Bacillota bacterium
CTGGGCAAGCTGAGCATTTAGATTTTGCCGGGATCTATAGCGGGCAGAATCAACTTGCTTCTCGTTCAGCGGGATGCGTAAGTCAGTTGGGGATGGGCCTCGCTGACTCACGCATCAGCTGGGGGGCGGTTCCCGCCGGCTCGTGGGCGGGTTAGTAAGAACAGTGCTTGTACTGTTAATCGTCTCTCTATCACCTGAGTTTGCGCTTTAGACAATATTGAAGGGAGTGTAGGCTATGGGTTCACAGAATATTCGCACAATAATCGAGGACCATGCGTTGCAGCGGGTCCCGATGGACGAACGTAAGAGTTGGCTCAATCTTTCCTGGAACACCATGGGTATTACTTCAACTCTGGTTGAGTTGCTGGTTGGCGGGATAGTAAGTTTTACGGCGGGGATTTTCATGGGGCTGGTTGCCGCTATCATAGTCACAATTGTAGGTTCAGTGTTAGGGTGGCTCACGGGTCATGTTTCATTTAAACAGGGCCTGTCCAGCACGGTCGCCGCCCGCTACCACGGCCTCGGCACCCTGGGTTCGCTGATTGCGTCGGGCATCTACGGCTTTATGATTATCGGCTTCCTGGCTCTGGAAAATGCCCTGCTGTATGAAGGGATACTTTTCTACTTTAAACTGCCGAACAATCTTACCAACGCGGTAATTATTTACGGCCTTCTCAGCCTAGCCTGGATCCTCTTGGCTACCTTCGGGATCAAGCTGGTAACTCGCGTCTCCTCGATTACGCTTGTGCTGTTCCTGATCGTCCTGGCTTACATGGTTTTCAATTCTGCTGCCCATTCAGGGATGAGCATGGGCCAGATTCTTAGCCATGGGGCGGTCTTTCCCGGGGGCACCTCAAGCAGCCACTTTGTTACCGCGATTAATTTATTGATCGGCTCGGCTGGAGCCTTGGCCCTGGTGGACGCCGATTACGGCAGATATGCCAGGTCTTCCCGCGACGTCTTCCTGATGGCCCTGCTTGGCAATATTATGATGGATATTATCATCTTCCTGACCGGGTCGATTCTGATCTTTGTAGGCTTTGACACGGTAAAACAGTACTATATTCAGGGCGGGATGTCTCCTGACGCTGCGGCCAATGCAGCTTTGAACAACGTAGGGGCGACCTTCATCATCCTGGGCGGGTTTGCCGGCACTTTACTGATGCTGCTGGCCCAGGCAAAGGCCCAGGTCCTCAATACCTACAGCGGTTCTCTGGCCCTGGCCAACTTTTTCGATGCCCTGAAGTGGCGGCCGGGGCGCTTATTTATGGTGGTCCTGGCCAACGTGATCGGCATGCTGATGATTATCGGCAATATTTTAGGATTGATCAACAGTTGGCTCACCGTACTCGGGGTAATGACCACCTGTCTGGCCGTCATCATGGTGGCTGACTATTTCATTGTGCAGAAGGGTTCTGACGACCTGCATGCGGTTGAGGCGGAAACTATGAACTGGGCCGGGGTCATCACGCTGATCCTGGGTTCCGTGGCGGCCATGCTTTTGCAAAATATCATGCCCATTCCTTTCCTGACGTCGACAGTGCTTTCCTTGATCCTCTACCCTCTATTGCGCATCTACGTCCTGAAACCAGGCCGGGCGCAGGGGGGAAGGGGTTTGCAACAGTAATCCGGTAAGATCTTGGATGTGAGCAGGACCGTTATGAACACATAATTGTTCAACGGCCCTGCTTCTTGTATTTTCTGTGCTCAACGGGCCCAAGCCCATTTCCCTAATGCCTTAAAATACAGGCAACCGGGAGCCGCTTGACTACTGCGAGGGTTTCGCTGAAACCATTTAATCAGGAATTTTGGCTGCCCAGGCCCTTAAAATGGCGCTTAGACCGGGAGTGTGCTGAAGTTTCAATCTTCTTATGCTATGCTCAGATACAGGCAGGTTATTGTCCTCCTTTGTATTAACTGAATGGTCCGAACTTCCCGGTTTTTTGTGGATGAAATTCAAATAAAATGTACGACAGGGATGTCCTTGCGTTTGAGCGCCTTTGCACTGTCAGATATTCAGAAGGAATTCATTCAAGGAGGGGAAAAAATGTTAAGAGGCTGTACGCCTTGGCCGCCGCAGTTTGCTCAGGACTATCGACAGAAAGGATACTGGGAAGGAATAACCTTAGGTGAAATGCTCGATATGTCTGTTGAGGAGTACGGTCCCAGGGAGGCGCTGGTTTTCAATGACCAGAGAGTTACCTACAGAGAATTGGGGGACAGGGTTAACCGCCTGGCGTTCCATTTTGCAGAACAGGGACTGAAACCTCTGGACAGGGTTTTGCTGCAGCTTCCCAACATACCGGAATTTGTCTATGTCTATTTTGCTCTTGTAAAGATAGGCGTAATTCCTGTTATGGCCCTGCCGCCGCACCGGCAGACCGAGATCCGCCATTTTATCAAGTATTCAGAAGCTGTGGGGTATTTTATCCCTTCAGTGTACCGAAAGTTTGATTACAGGGGCATGGCCGGGGAAATGGTATTGGAGTTTCCCAACTTGAAACATGTATTTGTCGCCGGGGATGCCCATGACGGTCAAATTTCCATAAGCAAGCTGCTGGATGCCCCGGTGAAGGCAGCGCAGGTTGCCGGGGTCCTGAAAAAATACAGGCCTAACCCTGACGAGGTTGCTCTGATGCTTCTTTCAGGCGGCACAACCGCCCTGCCAAAACTTATCCCGCGCACCCATGACGACTATGTCTTAAATTCCAAAGCAAGCGGCCTGGTCAGTGAATTTAACCAGGATACCACATTTCTCGCAGTTCTGCCCCTGGCCCATAATTACACCTTATCCTCACCCGGAATACAAGGCACCCTCTTTTGCGGAGGAAAAGTGGTAATTGCACCGGGCGTTGACCCTGAGACAGTATTTTCGTTGGTAGAGAAGGAAAAGGTCAATGTAATTGCCGCTGCGGTCCCATTGGTTTCCAACTGGCTCAATTCACCTATACCTGCCCTATACAACCTGACATCTCTGAAGGTGGTACAAAATGGCGGGGCAAAATTGGCGCCGGAACTGCGCAAACGTTTGCAGGACAAGTTTGGCTGCACGCCGCAAGAGGTGTTCGGCACGGCTGAAGGACTTTTGAACATGACCCGCTTAAGCGATCAGGGCGATATTCTCTACAATAGTTCCGGCGCTCCGGTCATGGATGCCGATGAAATCAAAGTGGTGGATGAAAACGGCAAGGAAGTGCCGGACGGCGAACCAGGAGAACTTTTGTGCCGGGGACCCTATACAATCCGCGGTTATTACAATGCTCCGGAGATTAACCGCCAAGCCTTTACCAAAGACGGTTTTTACCACATGGGTGATGTGGTGCGCAAGTATGGCAGGTATATTTATGCTGAGGGCCGCAAGAAGGACTTGATAAACAGAGGCGGCGAGAAAATCAGCTGTGATGAGGTGGAAAACTTCATATTCGCCTACCCGAAAGTCAAGGAAGTCTGCCTTGTAGCCATGCCTGATGAAGTATTCGGCGAAAAAGCCTGTGCCTTTGTGGTGCCCAAAGCGGGAGAAGTGATTACTTTTGAGGAATTGATTCAATTCCTGTTAAAACAGAACATTGCCAAGTTCAAGCTGCCGGAAAGGCTTGAACTGGTGGAGCAATTTCCTATCAGCCCGGCTGGAAAGATTCTCAAGCGGGCCTTGCGTGAAATGATTACTGAGAAACTGTTGCAAGAAAAGGGTAAAATCAGCTGATACCCAGTACCCTGATCCAAAGGGCGAGGGCAAGGCCTATTGCAGCACGTGGTAACAACACCTTTTGATTCGAGGGCAAGGCCGATGGTCTTGCCCTCCTAATTTTCTCAGGGCATCTTTGCATTGGTCAAATTTCCGTTGGTCCTGCTCTATCAGCCGTCGAACAGTCGATTTTAACCATTAGCGGAATTTTCAGATAATCATTTCTAATTTTTTGTTATGATTAGACCATCTTAAAAAATAAAATGACATTTCACGGTATGAAATGGGGGTGGGCAGATGAGCCGGTTGGATGAGGATAAGCACCCGTTGTCAATCAGGGCAGTGGAAAGGGCACTGACTATACTTTCCTGCTTTCGCCTTAACCGGCCGGAAATGAGTCTGGGAGATATTGCTAAGGCTGCCGGCCTCTCCAAATCTACGGCATTTCGCGTGCTGGTGACCATGGAGGGCCAGGGATTTATCCACCAGAACCGTAAGACTATGACCTATTCCCTTGGTCCAAAGATTTTTTATCTGGGCAGCATCGTCCGCAATACTTTACAGCTGCGGAAAGTAGCCATGGAAGTTATGGAAGAGTTGGGTAAACGCTGTCGCGAAACGGTCAGCCTTAATGTTGAAGAAGAGGGTCAGCGAGTCGTGGTTGAGGCCGTGGAAAGCCTGGGGGTGATTCGGAATATCGTGCATGTGGGGCTGCGTCACCCTCTGTACGTGGGGGCTGCCGGAAAAGTGCTGCTCGCTTTTAAGGATGCCGAAGCCCTGGAGGCTTACCTGCAGATCCTTGATGAGGAACAGATTGTGGTTTTGCGCAGGCAGTTGGCTGAAATCAGGGAGTTGGGTTATGCAATATCCCAGGATGAAGGCGCCATGGGTACGGTGTGCGTATCTGCCCCGGTGTTTGACCGCCACAGCCAGCTTGTCGCATCATTGTGTGTTTCAGGCACCACTTTGAGCTTGGGTGACCGATATTGGAAATTGGTGACCCGGGAAGTTGTGGAGAGTGCCCGCCAGATTTCCTGGCGTCTGGGCTGGCCAGGCCCGGAAGCCGGGGTTGAAGATGTTGAGACCTAAGAAGGGAGGCAAAAATTGATGAAGACCCTTATGACAGGCAATGAGGGGATTGCCAGGGGCGCCTATGAGTATGGCATCAGCGTGGCCGCGGCATACCCGGGTACCCCAAGCACTGAAATCCTCGAAAATATTGCCAAATACCCGGAAATCTACAGCCAGTGGTCCCCGAATGAGAAGGTGGCCACAGAAGTGGCGGTCGGAGCGGCCATAGCCGGGGCCCGCGCGTTGGTAGCCATGAAAATGGTTGGTGTGAACGTGGCGGCAGACCCGCTGTTTACTGCAGCCTACACTGGCACCCGCGCCGGTCTGGTACTTATTTCTGCTGATGATCCAGGCATGCATTCTTCCCAAAACGAGCAGGACAACCGGCACTATGCGTCCTTTGCCAAAATTCCCCTGCTGGAGCCTTCTGATTCCCAGGAGTGCAAGGACATGGTAGGTCTGGCCCTGGCCATATCAGAAGAATTCGATACACCGGTGATGCTGCGGATTACTACCAGGGTAGCTCATTCTCAAAGCATGGTGGAACTTGGGGAACCGGGCGAACGGCCGGTTAAAGCCTATAAGAAGGATGCCCGTAAATATGTCATGCTCCCGGCCCACGGCCGCGCCCGCAGGCTTGTAGTGGAAGAGAGGGAAAAGAAGCTGGCCGAATACACTGAAAGTTCGGCTGTCAACCGGATGGAAATGGGTGACCCGGCCGTAGGCATCGTCACTGCGGGAATCTCCTATCAGTATGTCAAAGAGGGGGTGCCTGGTGCTTCCATTCTTAAGCTGGGTTTGACCAACCCCCTGCCTGAGAAGCTGATCAGGGACTTCGCCGCCAAAGTCGGCAAACTCTATGCGGTTGAAGAACTGGAGCCCTACATGGAGAAAGAAATCCGCGCCATGGGCATCGAAGTCACAGGCAAAGAAATCTTCCCGCCCTACGGTGAACTTTCGGCGCGGTTGGTAAGAGAAAAGCTTACGGGCGAACCGGGTGTTGCCGTTGATACTCCCTTTGACGCGCCAATCCGGCCTCCGGTC
>JAJYNB010000207.1 GCA_021786555.1 Bacillota bacterium
ATCAACGGCTCGCAGACCGTATTTCGCTGCACGGGAATGTGTCCCGCCCCACGGATACATTCGATTATCTCGCTTAAGGGCACCCGGTTAGTAACCCCGGCAGCTCGTACCACATTTTCTTCCAACATAGTTGAACCAAAATCATTGGCCCCAAACCTGAGAGCAACCTGGGCCATTTTTGCCCCTTGGGTCACCCAGGAAGCCTGAATATTCGGGACGTTATCCAGTATTATGCGGGAAATTGCCAGAGTGCGCAAATACTCCACACCTGTGGCTGTCTCCCCGCCCAAATCTGTATGCTTCGGTTGAAAGCTCCAGGGAATAAATGCCGTGAAGCCCCCCGTACGGTCCTGGACTTCCCTCACTCTGATTAAGTGGTTCATCCGCTCCACCAAAGTCTCTACACTGCCAAACATCATGGTCGCGGTGGTCTTCATACCCAGTTCATGGGCGGTGGACATAACTTCCATCCACTCCTCCCAGCCGGCCTTACGCGGACTGATAAACTTCCGCACCCGGTCATCCAGGATTTCAGCGCCGCCACCGGGAATAGAGTCCAGGCCCGCGGTTTTAAGCCGCGCAACCGTTTCCCTGATGCTAAGACCGGCGCCCTGTGCCATGTGGATAATTTCCGGCGGCGAAAAGGAGTGGATGTGAATCTTAAAATTCTCCTTAATGTCCCGCAGCATCTCCTCAAAATAAGGCAGTTGGAGTTCAGGGTTTAAACCTCCCTGGATGAGAAGCTGGGTACCTCCCTGCTCGATAGTTTCCCTGATCTTGGCGTGAAGCTCTTCCCTCCCCAGCACATACCCTTCCCTGTGGCCTGGAGCACGGAAAAAGGCACAAAACCGGCATCCGGTGGTACAAACGTTGGTATAGTTAATGTTCCTGTCGATCACAAAAGTTATCCGGTTGTCAGGGTGCAGCCGCTTCCTTATTTCATTGGCCACCTGGCCCAATTCCAGCAGGTCGCCCTGCTCGAACAGCACCAGGCCTTCATCCGCCGCTACTCTTTCACCCTTTAATGCTTTTAAAAGAATTTGCCCTACAGCGTCCATTGTAATCTTCCTGTCTCTTATTTTAGGGTATTCAGGAGTCAGTAGTCAGTAGTCAGAATTCAGACTCCCATGCCTCTAGGCGGCGCCACTGATGAGTGAACTCGTTTAGCTTCCGCTAAACATCGGGTCTTCGGTGGGGGAATCTACCCCCACCGAAGTAGACTACGGCGTAACCACTCCCACTTATAGAAGTGGGAGTCTTAGACGAGGATAAAAATCATTTAATTCAGGGCAGGATAAACCGTCTTCTCATTCTGACTCCTGACTCCTGACTCCTGACTCCTGACTCCTGACTCCTGACTTAATAGGCTTCTACAATATTATATAAGCTGTCCCTTTCAACAGGTTTACGGCCTACCACCCTGATCATCTCTACCAATTGGTTTTTGGTCATGGCCTGCGTGATTCCGGCTCCCGCAGCATGGCTGATTTGTTCCTCGCTGACAGTACCGTCCAAATCGTCTACGCCAAAGGCCAGGGAGGTTTGGGCCAGCTTAAGGCCGATCTGAATCCAAGAAGCCTTAATATGGGCAAAATTGTCCAGCACAACCCGCGCTGCCGCCAAGACCTTAAGGTCAGCGAACCCGGTAGTGCTGCCGGCTTGCATGATTTCTTCCAAGCCTGTGTTCTCAGGCTGAAATGCAATGGGCGCGAAGGTAAGGAAACCGCCGGTTTTGTCCTGCAGCTGGCGCAGGCGCACCAAGTGTTCCACCTTTTCCTCGTCACTCTCCATCGGCCCGTAAACCATGGCGGCATTGGTCCGTATGTCCAGGCCGTGAGCGGTTTCTATTTGGCGGTTGCTTGCAAAGTATACTTTGTCCCCGCACTTGCGGCGGCGAACTTTATCAGCCATGTAGCCAATGGCCAAGAGATCATTGGATTTGAACAGCCGCACACCGTCCTCGAAGCTGAGACGCTCTTCTCTGTCAACTTTAGCGATTAGGTCTGCCAATTCACTTCCGGCAAACAGTTCGTTCATAGTTGCCTCCATTATCAGCTCAGAAAATCCGGATAGGCCAAGCCAGGTCGGCTAAGGCAGCAAAAAAGACTACAAGGCTTATATAGCTGTTCATATTGAAGAAAGCAAAGCCGAGACGGGACAAGTCGGTGGGTGAGACCATGCGGTGCTGCTTGTAAAGTAAAACTGCAGCGATCAACACTCCAACGTAATAGATGAAACCCAAATGGAGTATAACACCTACCCAAGCCAACAGAATCGCTGTAACCACATGAAAAGCAGCGGATATAATCAGAGCATTGTACAGCCCAAACCGGTTGGGTATTGAATGGATACGATGAGCTTTGTCAAAGTCCAAATCCTGGCAGGAATAGACAATGTCGAAGCCGGCAATCCAAATCGCTACGGCCAGCGCTAACAGAACTCCCTGGTAATCGAAGGAACCGGTTACAGCAATCCAGCCTCCCATAGGAGCCAGGGCATCGGTTACACCCAATACCAGGTGACAGGCCCAGGTGAACCTTTTTGTATAGGAATACAGGGTCAAAAAAATTACCGCCACCGGCATAAGTTTAAGCGTGAGAGGATTAAGCTCATATGCGGCAAAAGTGAGCAGGGCAAAGGATAAAACAATATAAGCAAGGACTTCTCCTACGCCCAAGAGCCCCTGGGGCAAGGCCCGGGCGGCAGTTCTTGGATTACCGGCGTCAATTCCCCGGTCAATCAGCCTGTTTAGGGCCATAGCTGCCGTCCTGGCGCCAACCATGGCTAAAGTAATCCAGAACAGTTGTGTCAGGCTTGGCCAGCCCCTGCCTGTTTGAAACCGTGCCGCTAAAAAAGCCCCTAAATAGGCAAAAGGCAGGGCGAAAATCGTATGTTCAAATTTTATCATTTCCAAAAAAAGCTTAAATTTGTGCAAATTAACTACCTTCGCTCCATATCAAAGTGTTTGGCGCCAAAAATATTCCAGGACATCCTCAAAGGCAGGAACAGAAACAGGCAGTAAAGCCAGGCTCTCCCTTGCCCTGCCAAAGGCCAGGTCCACCTGTTCCGGATCCAGGCGGCGATTGAGAACGGCTATGCAGAGGCCCAGATTTCTGCCAAACTGTTGAAAAAGTTCCTGCTCGGCGGGAACGGCGCCGCCCAAATCAGCTCCGATGCCACAGGCGGAAGCGTATAGGGAAGCGTCTTCCATAGAGATAATATCCAGTTCTTCCGCCTTGCTGAAGCCTTGTTTTCGCAGCATGCCCCCCTCATGAATTTCGCAAATCACATTGGCCAGGGGAGCCAGATACTCCAGGGCTGAAGCTTTGCACAGGTACAGGAAAAACTGCCCGTACAGATAATCCCCAACCAGCACAGGAAACTGAAAATCGGCAGGAAAGGATTTCTCCTGGTCGTCCTGCACTATGGAATGTACTTTAGTTGCCAAATAAATAAACTGGAGTACGCTCGCTACCATTATCTCCCTTTCCCCTGCCTTACCGTAAGCCCGGGCAGCTGCAAGCAAAAGCAAAGGTCTCAGATGATAGTCCGGGTTTTCCAGTTCGAGCGGAACCAAGTCAGGAATGCTGCCAGATTTGAGTTTGAATTCTCGCTCTATCCTGCTGTCTACCAACTCCAAATCCGGCTGCAATGTGCTGAGAAAAGGCAGCATGGTATCCTCCCGATTGTGAGATAACTCAACTAGTATTCGCTACTACTGGCAAAATTCCTCTATAATTTTGCCAGTTAGAATATTATAATCAATTCCTGATTAGTATGTACATCGGCCAGAAATCAAAACAAAAAATGTCGGACCGTTGTACGGTTCGACGTTCAATCTAGCTCATATTTTGGCAATCTCATTTGCGGCCTTTTCCAGGGATCCATCCAGAGTCTGAATCACTTTCTGGTTGGCCTCGCGACTTCCATTCACACTAGTCCAACCTTCTGTAACATGGGCCGGGGATCGACGAAGTGTGCGTTCAGCCCCAGGGCTTTCTCCCCCAGTCCCAGAACCAATCCCATCAGCTGAGTAAAATAGAGCACAGGCATATTGTAGTCACGGCCAGTTGACTTGGCCAACTGCATTTGACGCATGTCAAGATTTGACTGGCATAAGGGGCAGGCTGTTACGACACACTCAGCCCCGCTTTCCTTAGCCATATTGAGAATCCGCTCTATTAACACCCGGGAAGAGTCTTCGTCAGTGAGTGAGAGGCTTCCGCCGCAGCATTCGGTTTTAAACGGCCAGGGCAGAGCCTCGCCGCCCATTAATGTCACCAGTTTGTCTAAGGAAACTGGATTTTCCGGATCGTCCAAATTCGCTGCTTTTGCGGGGCGAACCAACAGGCAGCCGTAATAAGCGGCTACCTTCAAGCCGCTTAAACTTTTCCGGGCTCCTCGCTGCATTTTGTCCAAGACCTCATCAGTGGTAAAAACCTCAAGCAGGGAGCGCACCTGACTGGATAAAGCCAAAGGCTGTCCCAGCACTGCGGCGATCTGCTGACTCAGCGCAGGGTCCTCGCTCAGAGACTTGCGGGATGAAGCCAACCTCCGGTAACAGGAGGCGCAGGGAACCACCAAGTCCAGGCCTATCCCGGCGGCCAGGGTAAGATTCCGGCCGTTCAAAGCCAGATCCAGGCCGCGGTCTGTGACATGGGCTGAAGATGCCCCGCAACAGTTCCAATCCGGAACGTCAACCAACTCTACACCTAATTCCTGGCTAAGATTTTTGGTTGAGAGTTCGTACTCCCGGGCCGTAGAGTGGAGTGAGCATCCCGGGAAATAAGCATATTTACTCACCCTGCTTTCCCCCTGACTCCAAAGTTCGAGTAAAAATCAACTTAATCTGTCTCCTCCCCTTGATGCGAGGGGGCAGGAGCTTGATTTTTCTTTTTATCAACAAAGGCAAACCTATATCCAGGTCCTTGGTCACTTTACCGGACGCAGCGTTGCCGGTCAGGGCCAGGCCCAGTTCATACAGCCGACCATGGGATTTGAGGGAATGCAAAAATGCCCGGTGAAAGGCTGCCTGCCTGTTGTCCCTGTCAACCGAGCCCTTGCGCCAGGCCATAATCCTTAACGCATCCATCAACCCTGCCACATCTACATCCTGCGGACAACGAGTGGAACAAGTTTCGCAAGATGCGCACAGCCAAATAGTTTTGCTTGACAAGACCTGTGCCAGCATTCCCACCTGCAGCATGCGCATTACCATCGAAGGAGAATAATCCATAGCAAAGGACAGGGGGCAACCCCCTGAACATTTTCCGCACTGATAACAATGATTGGGGTTAACCCCGCTCTGCCTGACTAATTCCGTCACACCTGCCTCCTCAGAAATTACAGTTTCAACCATCACTGTATCTCCTTTCGGACCGGTTAATTAGACATATATTCGGCACAGCCACGCTTTTTCCTGCCAACTGAAGCTTAGGCTGTTATGAATGAGGAATTCAGGAGTCAGGAGTCAGGAGTCAGGAGTCAGAATACTCCAGGCCATTCTGACTTCTGACTCCTGACTTCTGAATTCTGACCCAACGCGCATACCCACAAGAATTGAAAGAGCCCTACAACTTGTTCGTTGCAAGGCTCGGGCTAACCCTTTCTCCTTTTCGAGCGGAATAAAATAAATATCCCTCCTAAAGATTTACCGCTTCTTTCGGACTCTCAACGATTCCCCGTTTGATCTCCGTAGCGGTCATGTGACCGGCTTGAAACTTCTCGGTCAGGTAATTACAGGCATCCCAGGGATTTACCCTATCCCCGCAGGTGAAGACGT
>JAJYNB010000281.1 GCA_021786555.1 Bacillota bacterium
TGCACAACACCGGGGTGATTTTCCTGGCCATGTTGATGATTTTGGCCGGGGGAGTCTACTCTGTCATGAACATGAAGCAGGAGAACATGCCAAATGTAGATATTCCCTACTTATCTGTTGTAGTGCCCTATCCAGGCGCCAACCCCCGGCAGGCTCTGGATGATGTTGGAAAACCCCTGGAGCAGGCGCTTTCGGGAATCAATAACGTAAAAAACCTCTATGTCACGTCAGGCAGCAACTACGTGGCCGCCACCCTGGAATTTGACATGAAACAGTCCATGAGCGATGCTGAAAAAGATGTCACCAGCGCTCTGGCAGGGTTAAAACTGCCTGATGGAGCCCAAAAGCCGCAGATTTCCAAACAGGGGCCAAACGCTGAGGCCGTCTACTCGTTTGGCATCACAGCCAATACAGACCAGGCCAGCATTCAGCAATATGTGGAAGACCATATCAAACCGGTTCTCGCCTCTGTTCCGGGGATTTCCAACGTTGATGTCCAGGGCCAGTCCGAGAAGAAGCTTTACATACGGGTTGACCCCGACAAAATGAAAGAGGATAACTTAAGCCTGGACAAAATCAAACAAGCTCTCCAGGCCAACAACATCTCCATCCCGGCCGGTCAGGTCACCCTGGCGGACAAAGGCTTGAACGTGGAAGTGGGCAAAAAAATCAACTCCCTGGATGACGCCAAAAACCTGGATTTGATTGTGGTGGACCAGGACATGAGCAGCCTTACCGACGCCTTCAAAAGTGTCGGGGACGGCTTTAGCTCCCTCGGCTCCTCCATGGGCAAATTGGGCCAGGGGGTAGGCAACCTTACCAAGGGCCAGATGCTTTTGCAGGGCCAGATCCAGCTCATCCAGGGCATCAACGGCCTGTCCATCGCCCTCTTAGCCGACCAGTCAACCCTGGCCACGCTGAGCACAACCCTGGCAGGCACTAAAGATCCGGGCCAGGCGGCTGCCCTGCAGCAGCAGATCGCAGGACTCAATCAAAAAATCGCCGCTGAAAATGCTCAGCTGAGCGGCTTGAAGACTCAGCTGACCCAGCTCCAGAACCAGGTCACAGCTTCCGGCGGGGATACGGCATCAGCCCTGCAAGGCCTGGCCGGTACCTCCGCACCGAAAAAAGGCGGCGATGTCTCAGCCCAGCCTGCTTTAAAAATGCACACCATCAAGTTATCCGACATTGCAGATGTGTCCTACATACCGGACAAAGATACAGTGATCACCCGCCTCAATGGCGACCCGGCGGTGGTCACGGACATCTACACCCAGGCAGGCACCAACACTGTCGAAGCGGTCAATGACATCAACGCCAAGCTGGCTGCGATAAATCTTCCCTCCGGTTACCACCTGACCAAGCTCCAGGACAACTCGGTCCAGATTAAAAGATCCGTTGACGTCATGCTGCGGGAAGCCCTCCTGGGCGCCCTCTTTGCCATGCTGGTTACCTTCCTGTTCCTGCGCAACTGGCGTTCCACCCTGGTGGCTATTCTCTCCATACCCCTGTCAATTTTTGCTTCCATGGTTGTGCTCTACTGGCTTGATTACAGTCTGAACATCATGACCCTGGCCGGTATCGCTGTTGCCGTGGGCCGGGTAGTAGACGACTCTATCGTGGTTATGGAAAATATTTACCGCCACGTCCGCACCAGCGAGGAGCGGTCTTTGGACTTGGTGCTGAAGGCAGCTAAAGAAGTGGCCCCAGCGGTTACCTCCTCCACCATCACCACCGTGGCCGTCTTCGGCCCTATGTCCTTTGTGCCGGGAATCGTGGGCAAATTCTTCGCCCCCTTCGGCATCACCGTTGTGGTTTCACTGGTATTCTCCCTTTTGGTGGCAATTTCCGTTGTCCCCCTGCTCTCCCGCCTCTTCCTCTTAGGCATCAAGCACCGGGAGACGGGAGAGACCGTCCTGCAGCGCTCCTACCGCGCCGTTCTCAACTGGTCCCTTAAGCACAAACTGGTCATCGCCGCCCTGTCCCTGCTGGTATTTGCCGGTTCCCTGGCCCTGGTCTCCAGGATTCCCCAGAACTTTCTGCCATCGGAGAAAACCGTGTCCTACTCCCTTAGCGCAACCATGCCGGTAGGCACCGCCACGGAAAAGACCAACCAGGTAGCCACCAGGATCGAACAGTCCCTGCGCAGTTACCCCGGGCTGAAAAGCTACCAGACCAGCGTGAGCGGCGAAAATTTAAGGATTAACATCGAGCTGGATGACAACGTTACCCTGGAGCAAACGAAAAAGTTCGAGCAGGACATGCAGCAGACTACAGACAGCCTGGGCCCTGATGTGCAAGCCGCCCTCTCTCCCCTGGGCATTACCGGCTACGGCGGGCTGTTCATCGTGGTCAACGGCCCGGACCTTAACGCTCTAAAAGAAGCCGGCGATAAAATCGTTACCTCCATTAAGACCGTACCCGGGCTGGCCAACGTGAAAACCAACCTATCCGCGGTAAGGCCTCAACTCTCCATCGACGTCAACCCGGACGAGGCAGCCAAAAACGGCCTCAACCCGGCTATGGTAGCCCTGGCTGTGCGCCAGATGATCAACGGGGATGATGTGATGGATGTGACCCTGGACGGCCGCACCACCCCGGTGAACCTGGGGTTGAAAACAGGGGATCTTAACAGCCTGGACGTTATCCGCAGCCAGACCCTGGCCAACATGACAGGCGGCCAGGTAAAACTGTCCGACGTGGCCAAAATCGACGAGAAGCCCGGCCCCACTTCGATTCAGCGCCTGAACCAGCAGGAATACATCTCGGTCACAGGCCGCTTCACCACCGATAACTCGTCCGGAGTGCAGAAAGAAGTTGACGCCCGCATCAAAGCTCTGAACCTGCCTCAAGGCGTAAGCTATTACTACGAAGGTGAGACCAAGGCCATGTCCGATGGTTTCAAGAACATGATTTTCGCCATGGTGGCGGCAATCTTCCTGGTCTACGCCGTGATGATGGTGGCCTTCGGTGAAATGCTGGCCCCCATCGCTATCCTCTTCTCACTTCCCTTCATCTTCACCGGAGGACTGATCGGACTCTACCTCTCAGGCGAGGCCCTGGGTATGCCCGCCCTGGTTGGCTTCCTGATGCTGATCGGCATCGTGGTCACCAACGCCATCGTCCTGATGGACCGGGTGCTCAGCAACCGCAAACAGGGCATGGATACGATGCAGGCTCTGCTGGAAGCCGGCGGCACCCGTCTCAGGCCGATTCTCATGACCGCCGTGGCCACCGTTGGCGCCCTCCTGCCCCTGGCTGTTTCCCACGAAGGTGGCCTCATATCCCGCTCCCTGGCAGTGGTAGTCATCTCCGGCCTCACCACCTCCACCATACTCACCCTGCTCATCGTCCCGGTAGCCTACCAGGTGCTGGACTCGGTGCGCAGCCGGGTCTTCTCCCGCACCCCAAAAGCGGAATCGGTCCCCGACCCAGCCAAGTAAGCCGCTCATGGACGATTCTTCAGTCCTGCTTGGTTGCACTAAATCTTTTTGCCAGACGACAAAATTCGACACAGAGCGCCTTGACTTAGTGTTATACTATAAGATATCTTAGTATTCGTCTAAGCATCTCCCAAAACCTGATAGCAAGCTGTGGACAAAGGCAAACCCGGTGAAAGCCGGGGGCGCAAAGCTATGGGTCTTCCACCCTAGGGTGATGATCGCCAGGCCGCTGCACAGCGTCCTTTGTCGCCGGCTTTCCGTGTAAGCCGGCGTTTCTTGTTGCCGGAGTTAATCGGCATGGGTACCAAAAGGAAAGGATTCACAACATATGGAACGTTATCGTGGACCGGACAAAGCAGGAATTATGCAGGAAGAAGTCCTCCTGACCAACTTTGGCAGCGCGGACAAATACAGGAGTGTGGTAGACTCACTGCAAGAGGTTGTATTTGAAATAGATCTAAAAGGGAACCTCTTGTTTTATAATATGGGAGCCCTGGATTTCTTCGGCTATTCGAAAGAGGACTTTGACAGCGGGTTCAACGTCCTGAAGGTTATAGCACCGCAAGAAAGAGATGCCGCCAAGGCAGACATTGCCAGGGCTGCCCGGGGTGAAGACATTGGAGCCGGTGTTATCTATACTGCCAAACGCAAGGACAACAGCACATTCCCCATCCTTGTCCATGCAAGTCCGGTGATTCAGGCGGGTAAGCCTGTAGCTCTGAGGGGAATAATTATAGATATTACCGCCAGAAGACGGGCGGAAGAAGTCTTCAAGCGCTATCAGCTCCTGTCTGAAAACGCCCGGGACATTATTTTGTTTGTCGATGTCAGCAGCCACCTGTTGATTGACGCCAACAGCGCTGCGGTAAAGTCCTACGGCTACAGCAGGAAAGAACTGCTGTCTATGAGCATTTTTGTACTACTGGCCCCTGAAGCGCTTTCTCCCTTTGAGCGCCACGCCCGCTTTCCAGGTTCTGACGGCTCAATGTACGAGACTGTGCACCGCCGCAAAGACGGCAGCACTTTCCCTGTCGAGGTGAGTTCTCAGATTTCCATTATCGGCAACAAGCAGGTCATGGTGGAAATCATCCGGGATATTTCCGAGCGCAAGAGAGCGGAGGAACAGCTGAAATACCTCAGCTTTCACGACTCCCTGACCGGGCTCTACAACCGCACATATTTTGAACGGGAAATGCAGCGGATCGAGCAGACCAAAACTTCCTCCGTAGGAATCCTGGTCGCAGACCTGGACGGCCTTAAACTTGCCAATGATACGCTGGGCCACGGCAAAGGAGATGAGCTGCTGTTAGCGGCAGTCCAAGTACTTAACGGGTGCTGTCCGGTGAACTCTACAATTTCCAGAATTGGCGGGGATGAATTTGCCACAATTCTAACCGGTACGAACCTGGCACAGGTGGAAGGCTGCTACCGTCTCATCCACGATAGGTTGGCCCAGTACAACTCATCAAATCCCGAATTGACCTTAAGTATTTCTATCGGGTTTGCCTTCAGTGAACAGAGCGCCAACATAGCCGAAGTTTTTAAGGAAGCTGACAACAACTTGTACCGTGAAAAGCTGCACCGCAAAAAAAGCGCCCGCAGCTCAATCGTGCAGACCCTGATGAAGGCCTTGGAAGCTAGGGATTTCATCACAGAGGGTCACGCGGAAAGACTGGAAAAGTTGGTAGTAGCTGTGGCGCAGCACCTGGGCTTCCCAGAGCAGAAGCTTCACGACTTGCGCCTTCTCGCCGGCTTCCATGATATAGGCAAGGTAGGAATATCTGACAGCATTCTTTTTAAGCCGGGTCCTCTCAGCCGGGAAGAAACCGCCAAAATGCGCCAACACTGCGAAATCGGCTACCGCATAGCAATGTCCGCGCCGGATTTGGTTCCCATCGCTGACTGGATACATCATCATCATGAATGGTGGAACGGCCAGGGTTACCCGGTCGGGCTCAAGGGAGAAGTGATTCCATTGGAGTGCCGCATTTTAGCGATAGCAGACGCCTATGACGCCATAGTCAGCGAGCGACCCTACAAGAAGGCCAGGACCCATGGCTACGCTGTAGAGGAACTGCGCAGGAGCGCTGGAACCCAGTTTGATCCCAAACTGGTGGAACAGTTTATCGAAGTCCTGGAGTCCGATCTGCCTGAACAACGCAGATCATACGTTATCGGAATGTAACGTACTGACCGTCATATCCCTCGATCCGATGCAGGGCAATTGCGGGTCGACGAATATAGCGGCCAATATATCCTAATTGAACCTTTACATTCCCTTTCTGTTTCGGAGCATATACATAGAAACCCTCGCCATTTGCCGTGTATGC
>JAJYNB010000204.1 GCA_021786555.1 Bacillota bacterium
TTCACTCTAGAAACTCACCCAATGTCAAAGTCTTGGGTAGTACAGTTAGGTTACCTGCTTAATGGATGAGATTTCTAACTGATCAGTATCTTTGTCTAAATGTGCAGCTATCGCCGCGGAGATAATTGCAATTACCTCGGGTGATACGGAGGAGGCAGTTGGCCCCTTGCTGAGCTGTGTTCCGAACGATGGGGGCGCCTGCACCTTTTCGTTCTCTAATGCTCGTACTCTCTGAGCCAGTGACCTTATGGCATAGGCCATTGCTGCAATCACTATAAAATTAAGGGCTAAGCTTATCTGACTTATTACCAAAGCATCCGTTGTCACACACCTCCTTTCCGAAGGGAACATCCTTCCTATGCACATATGCATAATAATGCTTCAATGCAAAAAACGTGATATTTATCTATTAACAGTTTACATCCGACTATCGAAACATTCAGCCAATTTCAGCCGAACGGTAGTATTTAGCCTCCTAAATGATATTTTCGCCAGTCAAACGGAAATATCAGATGTACTTAGGCACTTTTGAACAATTGCATAATGTTTTGGTTTATGGCAGGCAACTATAGCTGTCTGTAAGGAACCAAGTGTTTATATCTATATAATTCTATGCATTTATGCATAATAATGTAGGGAGCTGCGTAGAATGACCTCAAACGTCCATTGACCTGCCCATTATGCTGACCGATGTTTCTAACATTTCTAATCCATTAGCTATTTGCATACATTGGCAAGCGTAATAACAGGGGTCCGGTAAAACCATTGGTTTTACCGGACCCCTGAACATATTCTGATACCGCCTGACTCCTTAGCACGGGCTCCCTCTCCCGTCGGCAGAGACTCTTAATTAGAACACAAGCGTCCGGAAAAAATGAGGAAACCAAACATTACCAGATTGAACGTAATGATAATAGAAACGCTGCGCCAGAGAAGCCCCTTATGCGGACTGTTTAGTTTGAACCTATGCTTGACAAATTCGTATCCGCTCATCAGACAGGCATGGTAGAGTCCATATAAAATGTACTGCAGGTGTAAGCCGTGCCACATCCCCATCAGTCCAAAGTTGAGCAAATAGCCCAGGTAAGAAGCCGTGGTCTTCTGTTTAAACCTTTTTTCCTTGACCGACTTCAGGACAAAACGCATATAGATGTAATCACGGAACCAGAACGATAAGGAAATGTGCCACCTGCCCCAAAAGTCCTTGATGTTTTCGGCCAGGAAAGGACGTTTAAAGTTTTCGGGCACATCAATTCCCATAATTTGGCCCACTCCTACGGCAAAGGCACTGTAGCCGGCAAAATCAAAGAACAAGTAGAAGCCGTAGGCGTACATGTAGCTGAGCGTGGGCCAGACCCCAAAGACATGGTTCAGCGGAGCCAGCCAGTATTTATTAATCAGGTAAGCAAGGATATACTTGTACAAAAAACCGCGCATGATGTGATGCATGCCGTTGCTCAGATAGCGCAGATACTCCCCGGCTGGCAGCGGCTTGTACAAGTCTGCCTTAAAGCGGCGGAAACGGTCGATTGGCCCTGAGGCCAGGGTCGGGAAAAACAGCACAAAGGCCACAAAGTCCAGGAAATCCACCTTCTCAATCAGACCGTCCCGGATATCAATAATTGTTCCGACAATCCGGAAGGTCAGATAGGAAATTCCCAAAAAGCCTATAGTGCTGTGCCAAATATCCAGTTTGAGGTAGGGGTTTAACTTGACCAGGGCCAGCGGCAGCAGGGAGGCAAACAAGATCAGGCTATAAGCGCGCAACTTCTTGCCGGTTCCCTTGCGGCACACCAAATACACTCTCACTAGAATCCAGCTGTAGACAACAAACCCCACCGCCTGGGCCAGCGCGCCAACGGAAGGACGCAGGACGATATAAAGCATGAACAGCGATGAAAGGGTAACCAACCAACGCCGGAACTTATCACCCCGTCCCAGTAAGCCAACCACTAGCGCCGGTACCAGCGGCACCGGCAGCCACAGGAAAAATCCCCAGCTCGCAAAAGGTGTCATTTTGTATCCTCCGTTAATCTGGCGCGGTCCACTTTTCCGTTCGGGGTGAGGGGAAACTGCGTAACAAACCTAATCCGTCGGGGAATCATGTATTCGGGAAGTCTTTGTGCCAGGGCCTCACGAATTTGTCTGAATGCCTTGTACTCGTCCACCGGGTACTCGTTGACCAAAAGGAAGGCTTGCAGGAACTGTACCTTGCCATTTCCGGCAACCGGCAGGACCACGGCATTGCCGATGCCGGCGATAGAGCGCAAGTTCTCTTCAATATCACCCGTTTCAATTCTGTACCCGTGTAATTTGATCTGAAAATCCAAGCGCCCGCAGTAAAACAGCAAGCCATTGTCCAGGAATCCCTCGTCCCCGGTCCGGTAGGCCTGCCAGCGGACGCCGTTTTCCAGCCATGCGAAAAAACTCTTGCGGGTTTGCGCCTCATTGTTCAGATAACCCAGGCTGACACTTGGTCCGCCGATAACAATTTCGCCTCGCAGGCCGTCTGACAGCTGAGGCGGAGGCTCCTCAAGTCCTACGGCTTCGGCCTCCATGCTTTCCGTCAGTGCACCCGGGTCACAAATAAGAACCCGGCAGTCGGGCTTGACCCACCCTACCGGCAGTGGATTATATTGCCGCATAACTTCAGCCGTAAGCGAAATGGCCGTGACTGCCACGGTTGCCTCAGTCGGACCGTACATATTGACAACTTGTGCCTGTGGAAAGCGTGCTTGAAGCTTTGCAGCCGTGTCATGGCCCAAAACCTCCCCGCAAAAAAGAAAATATTTGAGCTCCGGCAGCAGATCCTGCCCAAAGGCCGGGTCCATCAGGCAGATTTCCACAAAGGATGGAGTTGAAACCCAGTAGCTGAGCCGGGACTCTGCCAGGCAGCCAAAAAGCTGAGCAGGGTTTGTAATCTGGTCCCTGTCAACACTCCAGAGCGTGCTACCGCTAAACAAGCCCATGTATAGGTCCAGGACTGAAAGGTCAAAGGAGAAAGGAGCCTGATTCAGGAACACTTCCTTTCCCGCTTGAGGCCTGAAATTGGAAACAACCCAATGCAGGAAACTCAGCAGCGACCCCAGGGTTATCTGGACCCCTTTGGGCAGGCCAGTACTACCGGAGGTGAAAATAATGTAATACACCTCTTCAGCTCTGACATACCAGGTTGCCGGGGGCGCTGTGCCGGGCTGCCAGGCAAAGGGTCCGCTCCCACATCTCATGTTTTCTACAGCCAGTAATGTTTGCTGCCCGGCCTCCGCCGCAATAGCCTGGGGTGAAAGAATTGCCCAGGCCCCGGCCGTCCGCAAAACCTGCTTCAGGCGTTCAGGCGGCATCGATATGTCGATTGGAATATACGGGAAACCAGCCTTGCTGCAGGCTAAAAAAGAGGCCGGCATCTCTTTTTGCTTGTGACCGCAGACCACAACAGGTGTCCCCCTTGGAATTCCAAGCTCGAGTGCCCTCTCATGCAGCCAGAGGGCCAGGGAATCTGAATTGTCTTTAAGCTCCGAGTAGCTTAACTTTTCCCCCCTGACCCGGTGGGCCGGTTGCTCAGGCCTCAAAGCAGCCCAGCTATCGATAGTCTGAATCAGCATGAGACATCCTCCCCATGTTAAAAGTCATTATATATGAAGGGAGGCGGTGTGTGCTGTTTTTGCACCACATAGATGATAAACAGTCCTGTCAGAATCAGATAGTAATAAAGCAGCGTTGCCAAGAACAGCAGTTTGGGGTTTTTGGTGAAAGAACTTATCCAAGGCCGCATCGAAATCCAACCATCCTTTCTCGCTGGGGTGAGAAGGGTCATTCATGAAATACTTGTCGTACTCATGCCCGGAAAAATCGGCCAGGGCATAACCGTATTGGGCACACATAGCTCGAACCTGGGTGTAATACTTTTGACGTTCGTACTTGGGAAAGCCCGTAAAGTCATACCAAAAACCGTTGACCGGCTGAATTATGAATATAGGCTTTGCTCCCTCATCCTTTAACACCTGCATCACAAGATTCAGGTCACTGTACTCCGGTGATGGGAAAAAGCGGCCCTTGCTGGCAGAGTTCTTAAATTTCTTGGGGTTTCGCACCTTATCACGAAAGAAGTTATTGTTGATGCCATAAGGATTGTTGCTCTCACTTCTTCTTACATCTGCTGTTGCCTGTTTCGCTAATTTGACCCAGCTTGGCAGAGTCTTGGGTTTGTCACTTGCATTCATGGTCACCTCTTTTTGGGGGAGATGGGTTAGAACCTTTATGGTATTGTTGGCGTCCTGGATTTCTAAAGCGGCCATCTCCAGGCGCCCCGGGAACCAATAGAGCGCTTCCATCAGCTGCGACCTTAGATCCGGATGCCCGAAGTACCTGAGAAGCCCGCTCAAGATCGGGTAGTTTTTTGGGGTTTCGTTAAACTGGAGTAAGCGTTTAGCCAAGTCTGCCTTAGTCTGCTCAGTCAAAAGCGGATTATCCAACGCCTTGTAGGCTTGAAGTGCCGAGAAGTTCGCTGCGAAAGCCTTTTGGGATACACCGGCAGGGGAAAACCATTGGGCCGACAGTGAAATTGCAATTTTCTTTCCTTTCAGATCCTGCGCCCCGGTATACAGAGCCTGGATGAGGTCTGTGGAACCGGCATGGCCAACTAAATATGGTACCCAACCGGTAGGCCTGCCTGCAAATAGTTTGGAGGGGTTAAACCGGGCTCCACCGAACAACTCTGAGGAGCCGTAGAGCGGCAGGACATCCGGTGATTTGATGGCCGCAGCCTGCAGGAGCGTGCCCTGAAAAAGGCTGGATATCGCTCCCGCACTCGCTGTTTCAATTACCCCGGGTCTGATATAGCGGCTAATAAGCCACTGCGTACCAGGTCCGACTCCAAGTATGGTCAGAAAGAACAGCAATATCGCTGCTCCCAAAGGCACCAAGCGATTCTGGAGCATTATCCGTTCAACCTCCCTGGCCTTAAGCCCGCCCCCTGTCCTCCAAGTAAGCGATGATTTTGTTCGGGGTTGCCCAGGCGTCACGCTCCACTTCACTCGGCGCCACTTCTATACCTAATTGGGCTTGGATTGCAACCAGAAATTCTACGGTACCAAAAGAGTCCAGCAAGCCTTCCCGGAAAATTTCAATATCCGGATCCTTTTCTATCTGGTCGGTGTCACAAATTTCGCAGAGAATTTTAATGATTATCTCCCGCAAGTCAACGGCCTCCTTTAATCCTTGCTATAAACCATTATGCATCAGCCAAATCAACAAACCTTAAGAACAAATTAAACATTTTTTAAATTCTGGTCCGGCTTATCCCGCTCGCTGAGCGCAATCAGCAAGGCTTAAAATAAGCCTTGCTTTGCTTTTTTATGCCCAGCGGCATATTTTTACAAAATTATAACCATTCTTATGTCGAAATTTGATATAATAAGTCAAAATATACACCAGGAAAGGAGTAATGGAATTGGCACAAACACGTAAGCCCCTTACACCTGGGAAAATCAGCCTGCTCTATGTTCTCTTAAGCTGGTTATGGACTCTCTTTTCGGAACCGGTTCTCCACAACATTATACAGGATCATAAGACCCTGATATATTTTGCCATATTAAAGGATTGGTTCCTGGCCTTGGTTACGGCCATATTCTTTTACATACTCATTCGCCGCAGTTGGCACGCTCTTCAAGACCACGAAAAGATGCTGCAGGATAACTATCAGGCTTTAGAAGCTGCGCACGAGGAGTTGGTTGCTACTGAAGAACAACTGCAGTGGCAATTGGCGGAAAG